>NZ_LKGQ01000005.1:0-223742 GCF_001401785.1 Pseudoalteromonas sp. P1-16-1b
ATGGCAGAGTGGTCGAATGCACCGGTCTTGAAAACCGGCAGGGGTTTATAGCCCCTCTAGGGTTCAAATCCCTATCTCTCCACCATTATCAGATAAGCCCGCTATTTGCGGGCTTTTTTGTGCCTCATATTCGCTATACCTTTTTCAAAACCAAGCATATTCAGTTAAAAAATACGACCATAGTCTCTATTTATAAGCTTTGGCTCTTAGTGCATGCTTAGAAATTAAAGATTTATGTTTTTGTTAAGGATCTTACAATGAAACATCAACTCGCAAAAAGTGTCGCACTTTCATTATTATCTCCCGTTATTATTGGCAGTATGTTGGGGATTTACTACGCATTGACTATGCGCGGTGACGCTGTTTCTATTTTTTTAGGACTATTAATGACCGCTATTGCTAACGCGCACATAGTGGGTTTAACTATGGCCGCATTTGTAGTGCCGGGTTATTTACTTATGTTTAAGTATTCTAAGGTAAATTATTCTGGAGTATTAACACTGGGCTTGCTGGGTGGCGCTATTTTTAGTTATCTTTTGAGCGCCACTACAGGCGAGATCTTTTTAATCAATAGTGTGATGTCAGGGTTTGCCGCTGGACTGTTTTTATTCGGCCTGCGTAAATCGGTACAAAGTTAATTGCGGAATATTTAATCAAGTGTGTCGTAAAACCATGTAATTTCCTTTTTTTTACCCGCAAAAGGTTTCAATTTTTAGTGACAAAGAGTACCTTTAGCTACTGTATGTTTAATAAGAAGTAGTTTGGTATGCAAAAGCACGATTTTTACCAGTCATTAGTTAAGCAAACTGAATCGCTGATAGGCGGTGAATCAAACATAATTGCCAATATGGCAAATATAAGCGCGCTGTTATTTACCTCTTTAGAAGATGTGAATTGGGCGGGCTTTTATTTTATGGATTCACCATCAGAATTGGTACTTGGTCCATTTCAAGGCAATCCAGCTTGTATTCGTATTCCAGTAGGAAAAGGGGTATGTGGCACTGCTGCGGCGACCGAGCAAACCCAATTAATTTCAGATGTGCATGCTTTTGACGGTCATATAGCCTGTGATGCAGCATCAAATTCTGAGATAGTTGTACCTATCATGAAAAATGGATCTGTATTTGCGGTACTAGACATAGATAGCCCAAGTATTGGCCGATTTGATACTGATGACCAAGCAGGGCTTGAAGCACTTGTAAAATGCTTAGAGGCTAGCCTGTAATGAAAGACTTGCTAAATGTTCAAGACTACCTTTTTGCCGTTCAAGATGTTGGTGATTGGGAAGGGGATGAAGAACATGTAGCGGAAACGCTCAATGATTTGATTCACATGGCATGGGATCGTCTACCTGATGATTTAGACTGTGATTCAATTGATGAAATTATAAATGGTATTTGGGAACATTTACGTGGTGATATGGCTGTGATTGAAGCTGACTTTGAAGAGTTAGCCGATTGGTGTATCCACTATGTTGATTCTGCCCTTGATGAAAAGATGTGATTAAATAGGTTCTAAAATGGAAACCACAAACAAGCTAAAAGATATTAATGAAGTATTGGAGTTCTTATATCAAGAATTTCCACAATGTTTTAAACAAAAAGAGGGCATTCAGCCGCTTAAAGTAGGTATTTTTAAAGATATCGCTGAGCGTATTGAAGGCTCTGAAAAAGTTAGTAAGACACAAGTTCGTCAAGCACTTAGAAAATACACATCTAACTGGCGCTACCTTGAAGCGGTTACTAAATCTGAATTTAGAATCGATCTTGACGGAAATCAAGGCGAAAAAGTTGAGCAAGAGCATATTGACCACGCACAAAAAGCGTTGGAAGAAAGCCGTGCTAAAATGGCAAAGCGTAAAAAGCAGCAACGCCCTCGTCAAGATTCAGAAGCAAAATCTTTCAAAAAGAAACCAGCTAACGCGGCTAAAAATTCATCGGCTGCAGCAAAGCCTGCAAAAGCCGCTGCGCCTAAGCGTTCAGGAAAAGTTGAACCTTTACCAGCAGGCGAGGTCAAGGTTAATAACAAGGTTAAAGTTAAACTTGGCCAAGCACTTGTTAATGCAGTAATCACTGAAGTAAACAAAGACGATGTTCACGTTGAATTAGTGACCGGTATGCAAGTAAAAACCAAAGCCGACAGCTTATACATCATTTAAGTTGCGAAAAAAATTAAGGAGTTGTGTATGAGTAAAAAGTTTACGCTCATTCCGTTAGTTGCTGCGCTGTTTTCAGGTTCATTATTGGCTGCAGTAGAGCCGGTAACATTAGAAGACTTACCTTTGCTCAAGCAAGAAAGTCAGCACGGTACAGCCAGTAAACGAGTGGCTAATCTATTTACTCGTTCGCATTACACACCTGTTCGATTTAACGATGAGCTTTCAAGTAAAGTGTTTGATCGTTACATCGAATCCCTTGATTTTAATAAAAGCGTGTTTTTGAAAAGCGATATTGACTCTTTTGAGCAATATCGTGAGCGTTTCGATAACGCGCTTATTAGCGGCAAGTTAGGCTTTACATTTGATATTTTCAACTTAAGCCTTAAACGTCGTTTTGAACGTTACGAATTCTCGCTTTCACTACTTGAAAATGAAATGACGTTTGACACTGAAGATGAATATTTTTATGACCGTGAAGATGCTCCATGGGCGACCACGCAAGCTGAATTAGATGAAATTTGGCGCGAGCGAGTAAAATATGATGCATTACGGTTAAAAATGACAGGTAAAGATTGGCCTGGCATAAAAGACGTTTTAACCAAGCGTTATAAAAATGCAGAGAAGCGTCTTGTACAATCAAAATCTGAAGATGCATTTCAAATTGTAATGAATTCACTTGCACGTAGTATTGAAGCACATACTTCATACTTATCTCCACGTCGTGCAGAACAGTTCAAAATGGATATGGATCTTGAGCTTGAAGGGATTGGTGCAGTATTAACGCCTGATGAAGACTACACGGTAATTCGTAGTTTAGTGCCTGGAGGCCCGGCAGACAAATCTGAGCAAATTAAAGCCGATGACCGCATTATTGGTGTGGCTCAAGATGGCGAAGAGTTTGTTGATGTAATTGGCTGGCGTTTAGATGATGTGGTTGATTTAATAAAAGGTCCTAAGGGTACTAAAGTGCGTTTGCAATACCTAAAGGGTGCAGATGCTCACGGTACGCCAAAAGTGGTTGAAATTACCCGTGATAAAATTCGTCTAGAAGACAGAGCTGCCAAATCAGAAGTGTTTGAAGCCAGTTATTCTGATTTAACCAGCAAAATTGGTGTAATAGAAATCCCTGGTTTTTACAATAACTTATCTAAAGATGTAAAAGTTGAGCTGGCTAAACTCAAAGAACAAAACGTAGACGGAATTATTATTGATTTACGTCAAAATGGCGGCGGTTCATTATATGAAGCTACGCAGTTATCAGGTTTGTTTTTTGATCAAGGTCCAGTAGTACAAATTCATACTTTAAACAACCGTATTGAAGAGCAAAAAGATCGTGACGGCATTACTTATTATGATGGCCCACTCACAGTGCTTGTTGATAGATACAGCGCATCCGCGTCTGAAATTTTTGCCGCAGCTATGCAAGATTATGGCCGCGCCGTTATCATTGGTGAGCAAACCTTTGGTAAAGGGACCGTGCAGCAGCATAAAGGTTTAGCGCGTGCTTATGACTTATACGATAATCCATTAGGTAGTGTGCAATATACAATTGCAAAGTTTTACCGCATTAATGGTGGTAGTACACAGCACAAAGGGGTGATCCCAGATATTACGTTCCCATCGGCTATTGACCCTGCAGAGTGGGGGGAAAGTAAGCAAGATAATGCACTACCATGGGATAGCATAGTACAAGCAACGTATAAGCAAATAGGGCGTTTAAACCCTGTTATAAATGTGCTTGAAAAACAGCACAATGAGCGAATTAAAACTGAACCTGAATTTAATTATGTGTTTGAGGATATCGCTCGTTACAACGAAGAAAAAGATCGTAAAACAATTTCTTTAGTCGAGAAAAAGCGCATTAAAGAAAAAGAAGAAAATGAAGCGCGAGCACTAGCACGCACTAACGAGCGTTTAAAGCGTTTAGGCAAACAACCTGTTGAAAACTTGGATGATGTGCCTGAGGTGATTGAAGAGCTTGACCCGTTTCTTGAAGAAGCAGCTCTTATTACGCAAGATTATATCAAATATGGTCGCGTAGCTAAGCGCTAAATTCAGCTTCACTTTGTAAAAAAAAAGGCGCCTAGGCGCCTTTTTTACTATCGATAATTTGCTAAATTGTTATAATCGCGGATTACCAAAAGTTGAGCTAGATCAATAGTGCTCAATAAATGCGCGTACGTGCTAATAAAAATAATCAACATGCATCGAATGTGTGTAGGAGTCTATATTTTGAAGCCAATTGAAGAAAAACCACTAAAAAGTGCCTCGTTTTTTGATGCACTCATCCCAATTGCTGTATTAATTTGTTTATTAGGTGCCGCTGTGTACTTATTTGGTGATGACTCATCGTCAGGTCCCAATCAAATTGCCTTGTTGTTTGCAACATTCGCTGCGGCGTTAATTGGTTTAAAAAATGGCTACACATGGAAGAAATTAGAAGATGCAATGATTGAGGGGATCACCTTATCTCTTAGTGCGATTTTAATCTTACTCATGGTAGGGGCATTAATCGGAACTTGGCTATTATCAGGAACCGTTCCGACATTAATTTATTACGGTCTACAAATTATCAATCCCAGCTGGTTTTACGCCGCGAGTTGTTTAATTTGTGGCATTGTAGCAATGAGTATTGGTAGTTCATGGACTACAGCAGCAACTATAGGTGTTGCGTTACTCGGTGTTGCTTCAGGACTGGGTTTAGAGCCGACAGTTACCGCGGGTGCTGTAATATCAGGCGCTTATTTTGGCGATAAGCTAAGTCCATTATCTGAAACAACCAATTTAGCTCCAGCCGTTGCTGGTGCAGATTTGTTTGAACATATTCATCATATGCTTTGGACTACAGTACCTAGCTTTGTAATTGCATTAATCATCTTTGTTTTCATGGGCTTTAACGCGACAGCAGCGGGAGAGGCTGGTCAAATAGACCAAATAACTGCAATTCTTCAGCAAAACTTTAACATTGGCTTAGAAATGTTGGTGCCGTTAATTGTATTACTCGTACTTGCTATTCGAAAAATGCCAGCGTTTCCCGCCATTTCTATTGGTGCTGTGATCGGCGCGGTGTGGGCTATGCTATTTCAATCGGACTTAATTGCTAGCCAAATAGACATGACTCAGGGTGAGTTTGTCGGTTACTTTAAACTGGTTTGGACCACCTTTTTTGATGGCTTCACGATTAACACGGGCGATGCGAAAATGGACTCGTTACTGAGCGGCGGCGGTATGTCTGGCATGCTAACAACCACATGGTTGATCATGACAGCACTGATGTTTGGTGCAATTATGGAAAAGACGGGTCTACTTGATATATTTGTTAAAAGTATTCTAAAAATAGCAAAAAGCACTGGCTCTCTTATCGCCTCCACTATTGCAACGTGTATTGGTACCAATGTTATTGCTGCCGATCAGTATATTGCCATTGTGGTACCTGGGCGGATGTTTAAAGAAGAATACAAAAAGCGGGGCTTAAAGCCTGTTAACTTATCACGTACTCTAGAAGATGGCGGTACAATTACTAGCCCACTGATACCGTGGAATACGTGTGGTGCGTATATGCAAAGTGTTTTATTAATCAATCCGTTTGACTATGCGCTTTATGCTTTCTTTAACCTTATAAATCCTTTCTTAGCCGTGATTTACGCTTACTTAGGAATTAAGATACTACGTATTAAACCTAAACAAACGGCTTAATTTAAGTAGCTCCTTTTATCACTAAAAGGGGCTATTTTTTTGGAGTGAACATGACTGAACTACAAAAACCTCAAGCAGAATATCTAAAAGACTACCAAGCCCCCCATTTTTCAATCGAACACACTGAGCTGACGTTTGATTTACAGCCATTACAAACTCAGGTAAATGCTTTATTAACACTTAAGCGCGTTGGCGATTCAAATGCACCACTGGTATTAGATGGCATTGACTTAACTTTGATCTCATTGTCGGTAGAGGGTGAGGAGCTCACAGATTATAAAATTATAAATCAGCAATTAATCATTAATAATCTACCTGATGAGTGTCAGCTAAGTATAGTGACGCAAACATCACCGCAAACCAATACTTCACTTGAGGGGTTGTACTTATCGGGCGGGGCTTACTGTACCCAATGTGAAGCACAAGGGTTTAGAAAAATAACCTACTATATGGACCGTCCTGATGTCCTTTCTACTTTTGATGTCACTATAATTGCAGATACAATATTCCCACATTTACTTTCAAATGGTAATCAAGTTGATAGCGGTGAAACGCAAGATGGACGCCATTTTGTAAAATGGCAAGACCCATTCAAAAAGCCTAGCTATTTGTTTGCCTTAGTAGCTGGGGACTTTGATGTTTTACACGACAAATACACAACACGTAGTGGTAAAGACGTCACCTTAGCGTTATTTGTTGATAAAGGAAATTTACCAAAAACAGAGCATGCCATGACTTCGCTTAAAAAAGCGATGGCTTGGGATGAAACTCGCTTTAATTTAGAGTACGACCTTGATATTTACATGATTGTTGCCGTTGATTTTTTCAATATGGGAGCAATGGAAAATAAAGGCTTAAACATTTTTAACAGTAAATGCGTGTTGGCGAATCAAGAAACGGCAACCGATAAAGATTACCACACCATTGAGTCTATTGTTGGCCATGAGTACTTTCATAACTGGACCGGAAATCGTGTAACTTGCCGTGACTGGTTTCAATTGTCTTTAAAAGAAGGCTTGACGGTATTTCGAGATCAAGAATTTAGTAGTGATTTAGGCTCTCGTGCGTTTAATAGAATTGATGCTGTAAAAGTGATGCGTACTCATCAGTTTAGTGAAGATGCAGGCCCTATGGCTCATCCGATACGTCCAGAAAAAGTGATTGAAATGAATAACTTTTACACTGTGACTGTATATGACAAAGGGGCAGAAGTAATTCGCATGATGCATACCCTTTTAGGTGAGCAAAACTTTCAAAAAGGCATGGCTTTGTACTTTGAACGCCATGATGGGCAAGCGGTGACGTGTGATGATTTTGTTGCAGCAATGAGTGATGCATCATCCATTGATTTATCACAATTTAAGCGTTGGTATAATCATTGTGGTACGCCTCGCCTAAACGTAACTAAAAAGTATGATGAAGCTTCGCAAATATTCTCGCTTACCGTAGAGCAGCTTACGCCAGCGAACCAGCCTGATAATGCAATGTTACATATCCCTTTTGCTATTGAGCTTTTAGACTCTCAGGGGCAAAGTATTACATTGCAATACCAAGGAAAACAGCTTGATAATGTGTTGGATGTAACTAATAGCTCGCAAACATTTTACTTTGATAATATTCACAGTAATCCAACCGCTGTATTGCTCGAAGATTTTTCAGCCCCATGTATTTTAAATCAATCTATTAGTGAAGCGGATTTACTGCATATTATGCGTTTTGCGCGTAGCGATTTTTCACGCTGGGATGCACAACAGCAGTTATTTATTAACGCTCTTAAAGCCAATGTTACTTCAGCAAGTAAAACTCCATTGAGTGAGGAGGTGGTTGATGCACTTCGCACATTGCTATCTCAACGTGAGGGTGATTTAGCATTGATTGCTGAACTGTTGAAGTTACCAAGTTTTGATACCTTAGCTGCTGAATTTGAAATAATACCGGTAGATCAGATAACGGCAAACATTGAGTTATTTGAACAGCAAATAGCCACACAATTGCACAGTGAGTTTTTAAGTTGTTACCAGGCAATCATTGATGATGGTAGTGTGAGTGCCCAAGCGGTTGCAATACGTGCGTTGAAACAGCTTTGTCTTCATTACTTGGCAAAAACCGACAGTGTTGATGCGGCAAGTTTAATTGAGCAGGCTGCATCTTCAACAAATATGACCAATGTACTCGGTGCATTAAGCAGTGCGGTTAAAGCAGCTCACCCATTGTCAGATCAATTGCTCGAGCATTTTGACGCTCAATGGCGCCATGATGTATTAGTAATGGATAAGTGGTTTGCTTTGCAAGCAATGAACTCTGCTGAAGATGCTATCGAGAAAATAAAAGCCTTGTACTCGCATCCTTGCTTTGATTTTTCGAATCCAAACCGAGTACGTGCATTAGTGGGCAGCTTTTCTCATTTTAATACGGCACAGTTTCATCGTTTAGATGGCAAGGGCTATACATTACTTGGCGATTTATTGATTAAGCTTAATGCGATTAACCCGCAAAATGCATCTCGAATGTTAACGCCGTTTATGTCGTGGCGTCGCTATGACGAAAGGCGTGCAACTGCAATGAGGGCTCAACTAGAGCGATTAGCTAACTTAGAAGGGTTAAGTGACGACTTATTTGAAAAGGTTGAAAAAGCCTTACAGTAAATCATGATAGAACATTATTTTAGTATGAATTTGAGCTATACAAAGTGCATGGATTATTACCATGGACGGTATAGCTCTATCCAAGTGACAGCTGATAGCGGTAAAACAATTCGTTTTTCTGCTCATTATCTTCGACCTTTTATTTCGAGTTTAGGGATCCGAGGTCGATTTAGACTTATTTTAAGTAATGAAAACAAGTTCATCCGTCTCGAACGAGTAGCCTAGCTATTGTTTTTTATGATATAGATATACACAAATATTGCCTTTTTGTTAATTTCGATTTGTCCTATTGTTAATTTACGTGTATAAATTATCTGGTATGACGTCTTACCAATACGTAAACGTCGAACAAATAAAAAACTTATAACTGATTGAAGGCGACCATTTGTAATTTGTTTAATTCGCTTCTATCGTTACGATTACACTAAAAACAATAACTTGATCACACAAAAAATACCCGCGACAGGGGGGAACCAAAATGATAAGAAGATCGCTTTTTGTTAAAAATAAAATAGTACTCGGCTTAACAGCTGCGGCTATCGGTTTATCTGCAGCACAGACACAGGCTGCAACATTTGAGGTAGGTGGTTTTGATATCGCCTTCGATTCTACTTTTTCTTATGGCCAAAGTATTCGTGTTGAAGACCGTGACTTTAACATCATAGGTAAAAGTAATAACCCATCTTTCGATTGGACTGGCTATAACCCAGGTGTCAATCCGATTTATTCATCACAAGATGTTTGGGCTCAACCGGGCTCTTACTCGAACAATGGCGATGCCGGTGATTTAAACTTTAATAGCGGCGAGTCTTTCTCAAAACTATTGAAGGGCACGCATGACCTTTCAATAAGTAAAGATAACTACGGCTTATTTACCCGTTTTATGTATTTTTATGATTTTGAATTAATGGACGGCGATCGTGCTTATGTTAATCCAACATCAGGGCAAGGTGTAGATCCTTGTGATGATGATGATACTAAAGAGCAAAGTTGTGCAGACCTTCGTTTACTTGATGCCTACGTATGGGCGAACTTTGATTTAAACGATGGTTATAATCCACTGTCAATTCGCTTGGGTCAACAAGTAGTAAACTGGGGTGAAAGTACGTTAATTTCTCATGGTATTAACGTAAACCCGGTTGATATTGACCGTTTGAAAGCTCCAGGGGCTGAACTAAAAGAAGCGTTTATTCCAGTTGGTATGTTGTGGGCATCGCTAGGGCTTACTGAAAACATCACCTTAGAAGGTTTTTATCAGTATCAATGGCATGAAACTCGCCTACCAGCAGCAGGGACTTATTTTTCTACCAATGATTTTGCTGCAGAAAATGGTTATCAACAAAACGTTCAGCTAGGTTTTACCTCAAATCCTGATATTGATTTAGCATTTTTAACCAATAGTTTAAACAATCTAATGGCAACTTATGGCCAAGTGGCTGCGAGCCAAGGTATTGACCCATCAAGCTCAGCTGGCCAAGAGCTATTGGCAAATATGTACTTAGCGTACCCGACCAAGGTCGCGCTAAAAGGCAAAGGCTACGATGGCAAAACAGAGCCAGATGATGGCGGCCAATATGGTTTACGCTTAGGCATGTTCTTACCCGAGTGGAACGATACAGAAGTGGCACTTTACCATGTAAATTACCATAGCCGTCGTCCACTTATTTCAGGTCGCGTATCTAACTTCACGCAAGCATCAATACAACAAGATTTAGCGATGATTGCTACCACAGAAATTACCTCTGATAACGTATCTGATTTAAAAGCATTTGCTAAAGCAACTAACGAGTACCCTGAAGATATTAAACTTTACGGTTTAAGCTTTAACACTTCACTTGGTGAAACAGCGTTTGCTGGTGAGTTTACTTTTCGTGAAGACGAACCGCTACAAATCGATGACGTAGAATTACTTTATGCAGCAATGCCTGAACAATTAGCTATTGCGGGTTTACGTCCTGAGTTTGCAGGTATTTCGCAAATGAGTAAGGGCGATGCTGCAAGTGTTGTTGGCCCTGGTGAATTAGCCAAAGGTTATATTGAGCGCAATACATCACAATTACAGTTTACGGCAACGCATTTATTTGGCCCGTCATTAGGTGCTGATAGTTGGGCTGTGGTGGGTGAAATTGGTGGTGTTCGTATCAACAATATGCCTGAATACGATGAAATGCGCTTGAATGTGTCTGGTACTGGTCGAAGCGGTATTATGCAAGGCCCTGGTAGTTCAGATTACTCTGCATTACACATGGCGTTATCAAATGGCCCTGAGCAAAAATCGTTTGCTACGGCTTCATCATGGGGCTATCGCCTAATTGCTAAAGGTGACTACTTTAACCTTTACAACGGTATTAACTTTTCACCACGTTTTGTATTTTCGCATGATGTAAATGGTAATACGCCGGATCCAATGTTCTTATTCATTGAAGATCGTAAGTCGCTAGGTGCTACCATGAGCTTTAATTACCAAAATGCATGGTCTTTGGATGTAAGTTACAACTCATTTTGGGGTGGTGGCGACACCAACACTTTCTCTGACCGAGATTACGTTTCTTTTAACTTAAAATATTCTATCTAGGGGTAACATTATTATGATTAAAAAACCTACCCTCATTGCTACAGCGTTTTGTAGTTTGTTTGCAAGCCACGCAGCGCTGGCTAAAATTAGCCCAGAAGAAGCTGCGCGCCTTGGTAAAGACTTAAGTCCAATTGGTGCGGAAAAAGCAGCGAATGCTGATGGCTCAATCCCAGCATGGAATGGCGGTATTACTGCTGCTCCAGCAGGTTATGAACCGGGTATGCACCACTTAGACCCTTATGCAACCGATAAAGTATTATTCACTATTGATAAAAGTAATATTGATAAATACAAAGAAAACTTAAGCCCAGGACAAATCGCGTTATTTGAAGCGTACCCAGATACGTTTAAAATGCCAGTGTATGAAACCCGTCGTTCTGCGTCTTTTCCACAATTTGTGTACGATGCAACCAAAAAGTTTGCAACGTCTGCTGAATTAGTTGAAGGCGGAAATGGTATTAAAAGTACAGCTATTGGTATTCCATTTCCAATCCCTAAAACGGGTTTAGAAGCAATTTGGAACCATTTACTGCGTTATCGTGGTCAGTCTATTGAGCGTTTTGGTGGTCAGGCAGCACCGACGGCATCGGGTTCATATAACTATGTTGGTTTTGATGAGCAGTTATTAGTTAAGTATTCAGATCCAAGTGCTACTCCGGCTGAACTACAAGATTCTAATATTTTGTTTAAGTTTAAACAGCAAGTGACAGAGCCAGCCCGTTTGGCAGGGACCGCGTTATTGGTGCATGAAACTATGGACCAAATTTTAACGCCGCGCCAAGCGTGGACGTACAATTCAGGTCAGCGCCGTGTGCGTCGTGCACCTAATGTAGCATACGATGCACCGGGTACAGCAGCAGATAGCTTACGTACAACTGATGACTTTGATATGTTCAATGGCTCGCCAAATCGTTATAACTGGACGCTAAAAGGTAAGCAAGAGCTTTACATCCCATATAATAGCTACAAGCTTCACAGCGACAAGCTAACTTATGATGATATTTTAAAGCCTGGCCATATCAACCCTGAGCATACACGTTACGAAAAACACCGTGTATGGGTTGTTGAAGCAAACTTAAAAGATGACACCCGTCATATTTACAAAAAACGTGTTTTCTACATTGACGAAGACAGTTGGCAAGTTCATGTTACCGATATTTACGATAATCGTGACCAACTTTATCGTGTAGCAATGGCTTATGGTCTTAACTACTATGAAGTACCGACACAGTGGAGTACGCTTGAGGTATACCACGATCTTAATTCACGTCGCTACTTAGCCATTGGTCTAGATAACCAAGAAAAGATGTATGACTTTTCTCAGTCATTTAATGACAATGAGTTTACATCGAGCGCTTTACGTCGCGCTGGCAGATAGTATAAAAGCAGGCACCTAGTTTCCTAGGTGCCTTTTTTCTTTCACATCGCGTTTGTCTATTAACGCACAGGTTTTCCTCTTTATAACAGACAAACAAATCCTCAGTTCAAGGCGAATTTAATTTATGAAGTATTTGGTCTATGCCAGCCTGATCCTAAGCGGTGCGAGTTTTGCACAAGACGCACCTCAAAGTGCGATTAGCGCAATTAATGCAGATAAAACACTCCTTACCGATATTACCCAAACTTCAGCAGGGCTTATTGCTGTAGGTAAACATGGGACGGTCATTAAAAGTATTGATGGTAGCGATTGGCAACAAGCGAAATTGGTACCTACACAAGTATTACTAACAGCGGTTGAATTTACTAATGATTCTAATGGCTGGGCATGTGGACATGACGCCACAATTATTAATACCACCGATGGTGGTGAAAACTGGCAGTTACAACAAGCAAAACCAAGTTTAGATAAACCCTGTTTAGATATTTATTTTAAAGATGACTTAAATGGCTATGCGGTTGGCGCTTACGGTATGTTTTATCAAACAAGTGATGGCGGAAAACATTGGCAAAAACGCTTTTTAGATTCACTGTTATTTAGTGAAGATAGAGATTATTTAAATGATTTAAAACAAACCGATCCTGAGGGTTACGAAATAGAAACCTCGTCTATATTACCTCACTTTAATCGCATTGAACCGACTAGTTCGGGTTTAATGCTGGTCGGTGAGATGGGCTTAATGGCAAAAAGTGATGACGATGGCCAAACATGGCAACGTTTAGATGAAATTTACCCTGGTTCATTTTTTGGATTTGCTTCAGATTCATCGCAACAAATTGTTGCGGGGTTACGTGGTAATATTTTCCTAAATAAAACCGACAGTCAGCACTGGCAGCACTTAGACAATGATAAAACAGCTACTGTAAATAGCATCATTAATTATAATAATAAACAATGGCTATTATTGGCTAATAGCGGTGTTATTTTTCACCTTAAAGATGATGTGTTGTCGTACGAGCAGTTGGCTGATGGTAAAGCGATTCTTGATGGCGTGATTGTTAAAGATAAACTGATCATGGCAACAGAAAACGGCATTAAAGTGAAGGAGTTGACCCCTTAATGCAAGCAATTTTAGATTTTTTAGAAAAAGCGATTTTTAGACACCGCTTAGTGGTGCTCATAAGTTTTGTGTTGATCACCTGTTTATTGGTTTTTAAAGCAACGCAGATTCAGCTTGATGCGTCATTTAATAAAAATATTCCGCTTAACCATGATTATATGAAGGTGTACACCAAACATGAAAAACAGTTTGGTGGCGCTAATAGTATTTTAATTTCAGTATGTGATGACAGTGGTGATATTTTTAACCCTGAATTTTTTACTCAATTAAAAGCTGTGCATGACCAACTTTACTTTATTCCAGGAGTAAATCGTCCCTTAGTAAATTCAATTTTTTCACCTAGTGCTCGCTTTGTTGAAGTCGTTGAAGATGGCTTTGCTGGCGGGCCTATTATACCAGCCAACTTTAAAGCCGATAAGCAAGGCTTAGGAATTGTTAAAGAGAACATTGAAAAGGCCAAAGTAGTGGGTCGTATGATAGCAAGCGATTATTCGTGTGCCATGGTCACCGCCCAACTGTTAGAGACTGATCCGCAAACACAAGAAAAATTAGACACTCTCGCTTTTGCAAAAAAATTAGAAAGCGAAATTCGTGAGCCTCTAAGTACCGAAAAGATCAGTATTCATATTATTGGTTTTGCAAAAATGGCCGGCGATATAGCCGAGGGCGCAAAAGGGGTTGTATTATTTTTTGCCATTGCAATTGCGTTTACTTTTGTCATGGTATGGCTATTTTGTGGCAGCTTAAAACTTACTATCTTACCGATTGTGTGTTCAATTATTGCGGTAATTTGGCAGTTAGGATTGCTTTCTAGCTTAGGCTTCGGTCTTGATCCTATGTCTATCTTAGTGCCATTTTTAGTCTTCGCTATTGGTGTAAGCCACGGTGTGCAGATGATTAATGCCATTGGTAAAAAGGTTGCTGAAGGTAAGTCTACAGCAATATGTTGCCAATCAAGCTTTAGGGCTTTACTTGTGCCTGGCGGGATTGCGTTGTTATCTGATACGGTTGGCTTTTTAACCCTATTAACCATTGATATCGGTATTATTCGTGAACTTGCTATTACTGCGAGTTTAGGTGTGGCAGTGATTATATTTACTAATCTGATTTTGTTGCCAGTGTGGGCGTCGTATATGCGCTTTGAAAACAGCATCCATATTCAATCAGGTGATGCTAATAAACCGAACATACTCGATGCAATGCGCGATTTGTTGGTTAAAGCAACCGACCCAAAAACAGCAAAAATCATTATTGGTTTCACTCTGGTTTTATTTGCACTGGGCTATTGGCAAGCAGACAAAATGCGTATTGGTGATTTACATGCTGGGGCACCATCATTGCACCAAGATGCACGTTACAACCAAGATACTTTCTTAATATCGGACAAATACACTATTTCTTCGGATATTTTAAAAGTCATTGTGGAAGCATATCCTGCTGCGTGTACCGAGCATGACGTCATGGAGCGTATATCGCGCTTTCAGTATAAGGTTGAAAATTTAGCTGGTGTACAATCAGCGGTCAGCCTAAGCTCAGTGGCACAATCAGTTAATGCCGGTTATAACGAGGGTAATTTAAAGTGGCAAAGTTTGCCGCGCAATTCTGCCAGTTTAGTGCAGTCAACCTCTCGCGTTGAAACCAGCACAGGGTTATTAAACGGTGATTGTTCAGTAATGCCCGTGATTATATTTTTAGATGATCATAAAGCACAAACTATTGATAACGTGATTGCAAAGGTAAAACAATTTGCTGTTGAAGAGGGCACAGACAAGCTTGCTTTCAAATTGGCATCAGGTCCAGTAGGTGTGATGGCTGCAACGAATGAGTCTGTTTCAGCTGCGCAAATCCCTATGATGCTCTATGTTTATGGTGCGGTCATTATTTTATGCTTACTTAGCTTTAAGAGTGTAAAAGCGACTGTTGCAGTGGTATTACCCTTGTACATAGTCTCAACTCTTGCGCAAGCACTTATGGTTCAGCTTGAGATTGGTCTAACTGTTTCAACCTTACCAGTAATTGCTTTGGGCGTAGGTATTGGTGTTGATTACGGTATTTATATTTTGTCATCGATGATGGGGCAGTTAAAACAAAACGTGCCATTGAGTATTGCTTATCGTAATGCATTAGTTGAACGTGGTAGTGCGGTGTTATTTACTGGTATTACATTAGCAATTGGTGTTAGTACGTGGATTTTTTCTGATTTGAAGTTCCAAGTTGATATGGGAATTCTGCTTACCTTCATGTTTTTAGTAAATATGTTGGGTGCTGTATTACTTTTACCTGCAATTGGTAGCTTGCTCTGGACTGACCAGAAAAAATAAGGTGAATAAATTTGCTCCAAAATGGCCAGTAATGGCCATTTATATCTATATTTTGTGAATAGATGACCAAATAGCTGAAATGCTTAAAATGTTTTCATCGAAAAGGCTGTTTATTAGTTTTAAAAGGGTTAGAATTTAACTGACTCCACGCTAATAAATGGCTGTACAAATATTCTGCTAAACTAGCAGTGATAGATTAAGGAACATACAATGACACGAAATGAAGGCCAAGCCTCGGTTATTTTAGATAACGTCTGTAAGCTTATCCAGAAAAAAGTTCGCGCTGATAATGTGTTACTCGTTGAGAAATTCGCCAAAGCCTTGTACAGCAATATGTCTAAAGAGGATTTGGCAAATCGCAACGACAGTGACTTATATGGTGCTGCACTCAGCCTTTGGAATTCGCTAGAAAAAAATACATCAGATGACGCAGTTATTCGCGTTTTCAACCCTGAAGTGGCAAAAGATGGCTGGCAGTCATCACATACCATTGTAGAGATCATTGCTAAAGACATGCCGTTTTTAGTTGACTCTGTACGTATGGCCATGACACGAGAAAACATCGCCTCTCACTTACTTCTTCATAGTCCACTGAAAATTCAACGTGATAAAAACGAAAAAATATCTGGATTATCAAGCTTAAAAGCAGAGCAAGAATCAACATCAACAAAAACTGTATTCTTTATAGAAATTGACCGTCAAACAGATGCAACTGTTATTGAGTCTTTCAAAAAAGAGCTTGAATCAGTACTTGTTGATGTATCGGTTGCGGTTGAAGATTGGCAGCCTATTCGCGAAAAATTAATCGCGGTAAGCAAAAGCTTGCCAAAAAGCCATAAAGATAAAAATGACAATGAAATAAATGAAACCGTTGAGTTTTTAGATTGGCTAGTAAAAGACAACTTTACATTAATGGGTTATCGCCAATATGAACTTTCACCAGTTCAGGGCGACTATCAATTAAAAGGTAAAATGGATACCAGCTTAGGGTTAATGAAAAACTCTGATGCTGAGCATACACGTTTGCTTTCTGAGTTACCTGAAGTGGCTCGCCAAGAAGCACGCAGTAGTAACCTATTAATTTTAACTAAAACTAATTCATTGTCTCGCGTTCATCGCCCAGCTTACATAGATTATGTGGGTGTAAAACGTTTTGATGACAAAGGCAATGTTATTGGTGAAGATCGTTTTATCGGTTTGTTTTCATCAAACTTTTACAACAATAGCGCTGCTGATGTACCGGTTCTTAAAAGTAAAATTAATCGTATTATGGATATGTGTGACTTCGCTAAAGGGACACATGCATACAAAGCCGTATTAAATATATTAGAAACCTACCCACGTGACGAACTGGTACAAGCTCGTGAGAATGAGTTACTAGAAGTTGCCATGGGCGTGTTGCAAATACAAGAACGCGACATGTGTCGTTTATTTGTTCGTAAAGATGCATATGGCCGTTTTTTATCATGCATGGTTTATGTACCACGTGAGCGTTATAACACAGCGCTTCGCCGCGAAACGCAAGCTATTTTAGCTAACGCATTTAATTCTGACGTTAAAGTCGAATTTACTACCTATTTCTCTGAGTCTACACTGGCGCGTACCCATTACACTGTTCGTGTGACCGACAACAATATTGAATATAACGTGAAAGACATAGAAAACAACCTAATAGAAGCCGCTCGTACTTGGGAAGACAAATTACAATCAGCCTTACTTGAATCTGCTGGTGAGGCCCGTGGTAATGAATTAAACCGTAAATATTGCAATGCCTTTGCACGCTCATACAAAGAAGAAGTATTACCTAGCGCTGCAGTGGTCGATATTGAAAAGCTAGAAATGCTAAGCGATGATAACAAGTTAGAAATGTTGTTCTATCGTCCACAAGAAGAAGCAAGCAGCAATATTGTGCGTTTAAGCTTATTCCATAAAGATGAACCAATTCATTTATCTGATGTTATGCCAATGCTTGAAAACTTTGGTTTACGTGTTGTAGGTGAAACGCCATACTCGGTTAAAACCAGTGATGGTGGCGTAAATTGGGTCATGGACTTCTCTATGCTAATTGATAGCAAAGGGATGGCTGATTTTGATAAGATCTCTGCACGTTTTCGTGCTGCATTAACCAGTGTATGGGCAAACCGTTTAGAAAACGATGGCTTTAACCGTCTAGTGTTAATGGGTGGTTTAACGGGTCGTGAATCATCAATTTTACGTGCATACGCAAAATACATGCGCCAAATAGGGGTTACTTTCTCGCAAACGTATATTGAAAGTACCTTTGCAAATTACCCGCATATTGCTGCTAAAATTGTTAACTTATTCTCTAAAAAGTTCTCTGTAAAAAGCCCTGCAAGTGCTAAAACACTTGAAAAACTAGGCTTAGAAATTTATGCAGAGTTAGAAAACGTAGCGAACCTTGATGATGATCGTATTATCCGTTTATACGTTGATATGATTGTTGCTACATTACGTACGAACTACTTCCAAAAAGATGCTGAAGGCAAATTTAAGTCGTACATCTCACTTAAAATTCAGCCAAGTTTAATTCCAGAAGTCCCACTACCTGTGCCAGCGTTTGAGATATTTGTTTATTCTCCACGTGTTGAAGGTGTGCATTTACGTTTTGGTAAAGTTGCCCGTGGTGGATTGCGTTGGTCAGATCGTCGTGAAGATTTCCGTACAGAAGTACTTGGCTTAGTAAAAGCGCAACAAGTTAAAAATACCGTGATTGTACCGGTAGGTTCAAAAGGTGGATTTGTATGTAAACAACTACCTAGTGAACGTGAAGCGTTTATTAAAGAAGGCCAAGAATGTTATAAAATCTTCATTCGTGGTTTATTAGATATCACAGACAATATTGACCGTGGTGAAATTGTACCTGCTGTTGATGTTACACGCCATGATGAAGACGATGCGTACCTAGTAGTAGCAGCGGATAAAGGCACAGCAACATTCTCTGATATTGCCAATGGCATCGCAAACGAATATAACTTCTGGCTAGGTGATGCGTTTGCATCAGGTGGTTCAGTAGGTTATGACCATAAGAAGATGGGTATTACGGCTCGTGGTGCATGGGAGTCTGTAAAACGTCACTTCCGTGAAATGGATATTAACTGTCAAACCACAGACTTTACAGCAGTAGCTATCGGGGACATGGCCGGTGACGTATTTGGTAACGGTATGCTGTTATCAAAGCACATTCGCTTGCAAGTGGCGTTTAATCACTTACATATCTTTGTTGATCCAAACCCAGATGCAGCAGCTTCTTATCCAGAGCGCGAACGTTTATTTAATTTACCACGTTCATCATGGGAAGATTACAATAAAGAGCTAATTTCAAGCGGTGGTGGTATTTTCTCGCGTGCTGCTAAGTCGATTACGCTTACGCCTGAAATGAAAAAGATGTTAGGCACTAAAAAAGCCAGCATGACGCCAAATGAGTTGATCAAAGCATCATTAATGATGGACCATGATTTATTGTGGAATGGTGGTATAGGGACTTACATCAAGCATTCTAAAGAAACCGATGCAGATGTTGGAGATCGTGCAAATGATGCGCTGCGCATTAATGGTAAAGATCTTGGTGCTAAAATATTTGGCGAGGGCGGTAACTTAGGTGCAACTCAATTAGGTCGTATTGAATTTGCAGCTCAAGGCGGTCGTGTAAATACTGACTTCATCGATAACGTAGGTGGTGTTGCGTGTTCAGATAACGAAGTAAATATTAAAATTTTACTTAATGGTTTAGTTGCTGAGGGCGACTTAACGCGTAAGCAACGTGATGAACTACTTTATTCAATGACCGATGAAGTGTCTGAATTAGTACTTAAAGACTGTTATCGTCAAACGCACACTTTATCGATCACTCAATCTAAAGGAACCTCAACGCTTAAAGAAAAAATTCGCTTTATTCATGCACTTGAAAAAGACGGCAAGTTAGACCGTGCCATAGAGTTTATTCCTACCGATGAAGAGTTGGCAGAGCGCGCCGCTGCAGGTAAAGATTTAACACGCCCTGAGCTATCTGTATTAGTTTCTTACGCGAAAATGGTACTCAAAGAGTCTTTGGTAACTGATGAGATTACAGAGAATCCATATTACCGTCAGTTATTAGTTAAATCATTCCCGCGCCCATTACGTGAGAAGTTTAATGATGCTATGGATAATCATCCACTACGTAAAGAGATTATTGCCACCAAGTTAGCAAATAATATTGTTAATGATATGGGCTTAAACTTTATGGTGCGTATGAATGAGGAAACCGGTGCTAACGAAGCTGAAATAGCATTGTGTTACTCAATCGCAAGTGAAATTTTCCAAATGCGTGAAACATGGTTATCTATTAGTGATTTAGATAATAAAATACCATCGAACGTACAAACAGAAATGTTATACCAGTTACGTCGTACAGTTCGTCGCGCTACACGTTGGTTCCTTCGTCATCGCACGAAAGCACAATCAATTGAGCAAGCGATTGAAATTTTCTCACCAACATTTGCCGATTTAAGTGAAAACTTAACTAAATACATCGTTAAAACAGAAAGCGATCGTATTGTAAGTGCCCGTGAAGAACTAACACAAAGCGGTGTACCTACAGATATCGCACAGCGCATTGTGTCGTTATCAAGCTTGTTCTCGGTAATGGATTTAACGCAAATTGCTCAAAACTCTAATCGTAAAATCGATATGGTGTCGCACACTTACTTTAAATTAGGTGCGCAAATGGGACTACATTGGTTCTTAGATCAAATCACTAATCAACCGGTTTCTAACCATTGGCAGGCATTAGCGCGTGCATCATATCGTGAAGAGTTAGATTGGCAGCAACGCACCTTGTCAGAAGTGGTATTAAACAGCTTTGAAGGTGAAAGCAGTGATGTAGATGGTCAAATTGAACAATGGATGGATAGTCAAGATCTGTTACTTCAACGTTGGAAGCAAATGTTGACAGAGTTTAAAACATCGCAAAGTCACGATTTTGCTAAGTTCTCAGTGGCATTAAGAGAGCTCATGTTACTTGGTCACAACTGTGATACATCAGCAAAGTAACAAACTGCTAATGATTAAAACTAATCGTTAAACAGTTTTTGTTATATAATACCTCAGCCTTGTCTGAGGTATTTTTTTGTCTACAATTTTAAGAGGATTATATTCATGTTCTACGATTTAGCTCGCCGTTTTATGTTTACCCGTGATGCGGAGTGGGCCCATGATTTTGCTCTTAATAATTTACGTCGCTTTGCTAACACGCCATTAAGTGCTGCATGGTCACAAAGCGTGGCAAATAAACCAGTGAACTTTTTAGGCCTCGAATTTAAAAACCCAGTAGGGCTTGCTGCAGGTCTTGATAAAAATGCGGAGTGTATTGAGGCATTCGCTCAAATGGGTTTTGGCTTTGTAGAAGTGGGTACAGTAACACCGCGTCCTCAAGCGGGGAACGATAAGCCGCGGATATTCAGGTTGCCGCAGTCAAATGCGATTATTAATCGTATGGGCTTTAATAACAAAGGTGTTGATAATTTAGTTAACAATGTTAAAGCAGCTAAATACGATGGTATTTTAGGTATCAATATTGGTAAAAATAAAGATACACCAAATGAGCAGGGTAAAGATGATTACATTCACTGTATGCGTAAAGTGTTTGAGCATGCATCATACATCACTGTAAACATTTCATCACCCAATACCCCAGGCTTACGAGACCTGCAATATGGCGCAGCATTAGATGACTTATTACAAAGCTTGAAAAACGAACAGCTTGATTTAATTGCCAAGCATAATAAGCATGTGCCTATGTTGGTGAAAATTGCGCCAGACCTAGATCCAATTCAAATTGAACAAGTGAGCGAGTCACTGTTAAATAATAAAATTGATGGTGTTATAGCCACAAATACCACCTTAGAGCGTAGCTTAGTGCAAGGTCAGCAGTATGCTGATGAGGCAGGCGGTTTATCAGGAGCGCCAGTTAGGGAGCGTTCCACCCATGTTGTTTCTGAACTCAAGCGTTTAACAAACAATCAGTTACCTATTATTGGTGTGGGTGGTATTGATGATGCTAAATCAGCAAAAGAAAAATTTAATGCGGGTGCAGATTTAGTTCAAGTTTATACCGGTTTCATATACAAAGGGCCGCAATTGGTCAAGTCGATCATTAACGACTTATAAGGATCAGTTATGTAAGCTTTTGATCGTTCGATAAATGTTCTAAAAAGACGTTTTAAAAATGGTCAAAAGCAGCTATACTCTAAGCTTATTGTCTTATTTTATTTTTTAAGTACTAAGTAGGGAGGAGCAAATGTTACAAGCGTCAAAGCAATGGCAGTGGATAGCGTGTGCTGAAAAAAACCGCTTACTGCTTGATTTAAATGACGATATGCAACTTTGTACACCTTATAAGCTTAGACAGCTCACCGATTGTGCTTTTGAAAACCCATACTTCAGCCTTGAAGATGCAGCCTTTTATGAGCAAGTTTATTATTACCTTGCGCAGTTTAATTTATGGAATCCTGCCCAGTTATGCCAAATAGCGCTCAATGCAACGGCAGTTAAATTTCAATTAAAACCAGTGTTGGCAAAAAGTTGGTTTTTTAAACCGTATACTGGTAGTACACCTAGTACTGAAGCGGTTATTAATTTAAGCTCAGAATCACAAACTGGCGAGTTTTTAATTATAGAGCATTGTCCAGATGCTTCTGTGTGCATTAATTTAAGTGAAACCTTTGCACTAGATGACAATCTATCACTTGCCCAGTTTGAAGTTATCCGCGTTTTAAACAACCGAGTTCACCCCTTAATTACCTCACAGTACGATAGCCAAACAGCTTAGCCTAATTTAGTCTTTGAGACTTGTTTAAGGCGTATTTGTACGCAAACCTATGTTATAATCCCGCGCAATTAGCTATTAAGGGTTTTTACTTTGCAATTTATCGCACTTACTTCTATCGGAATCGAAAATTTATTGGTTGATGAACTTACAGAACTTGGCGCTACGGTGTCAAAGCAAACTGTGGGTTCTGTTCGCTTTGAGGCTGACTCATTGCTAGCGCAAAAAGTGTGTTTATCTACACGCTTTGCTACGCGTGTACTTATGCTTATTGAAGAAAAAGAAGGCGTAAATGACAAAGACAGCTTGTACAAATTTGCACGCTTACAACCTTGGCAAGAATGGTTTGGCCCAACACAAACTTTTGCTGTTGATTTTAATGGCACAAACGATTCACTTAAAAATACCCAGTTTTCTGGTTTAGTAATTAAAGATGCGATTGTTGATTACTTTAACGATTTATTTGAACAGCGACCAAATGTAGATAAGCAAGATGCCAATGTGCGAGTGGTTGCACGTTTAAATCGTCATGGCGTTTCACTTTATATTGATTACTCAGGGCCGCGTTTATCAGAGCGTGGTTACCGTCAAGGTCAAGGCAAAGCACCCATAAAAGAGCATTTAGCTGCGGCAATAATAAAACGTAGTGGCTGGCTCGAAAATGTCAATCAACCACTATTCGATCCATGTTGTGGTGCCGGCACTATTTTAATAGAAGCGGCTGGAATGGCACGTAATGAAGCGCCTGGATTATTCCGTGAAGGATTCGCGTTTGAGCGTTTACCCAGCTTTAGAGTGGCAAAATTCAAAGAACTTAAAGAGCAGCTTACAGCGAATATCACCGACCCTAAATTATGGCTAATTGGCCATGATTACGATGCACAAGTACTTGATAAAGCGATTGCTAATGCGCAGCGTGCTGAGCTTGATACGGTGATTAAATTTAAGCAAAGCGATGCGACAAAACTGACGAGCGTTGCAAAATTGCCGGGTGTTGTTATTTCTAACTTACCTTATGGTGAGCGTATTGGTTCTATGGCTGAACTTGTAAACTTGCATCGTAGCTTAGGTGTTGGTTTTAAAAAGCACTTTAATCATTGGAAACTCGCTCTACTGGGCATGGATGAAAGCCTGTTTAAATTACTTAAATTAGTGAAGCAAAAACGCTATAAATTTAAAAATGGCCCCCTTGATGTTGAATTAAACCTGTATCAGCTTGATGACAAGCAAGTCAGCCTTACCTCTGATGACAAACCCGCTTTAAACTTCGAAGGCTCGATGGCATTTGCTAATCGCCTGAAAAAGAACAAGCAAGGCTTAAAAAATTGGCTTAAGCAAAATCAAGTCCATGCGTATCGTGTTTACGATGCAGATATTCCTGAATACAACGTTGCGGTTGATATTTATGGTGATTCAGCGGTTATTTTTGAATACGCAGCACCGAAAGAGATTGATGAAAAAACCTCTGAGAAGCGTTTACAAGATGTTATTAGCTTGACAGCACAACAACTTGATATTGCACCTGAAAACATTGCTGTAAAAGTACGTAAAAAGCAAAAAGGTGAAGAGCAATATACACCAATGGCTAAGCAAAATAGAACCATGGTAGTAGAAGAGTTTGGTGCTAAGTTTAAAGTTAATTTATTTGACTACTTAGACACGGGGCTATTTTTAGATCATCGCCTTGCACGTCGTTACATTCAAGAAAACGCAAAAGATAAGCGCTTTTTGAACCTGTTTGCATACACAGGAACCGCCTCAGTTCATGCAGCCATTGGTGGCGCAAAAGCGATTACTACCGTTGATTTATCTAAAACCTACTTAAAGTGGGGTCAAGATAACTTTGCGCTTAACGATATTAGCAATACACGTTATCGTTTTGAGCAAGCAGATTGTTTAAAATGGCTAGAGTATGCACAAGGGCAGTATGACCTGATCTTTTTAGATCCGCCTACTTTTTCAAATTCTAAACGAATGAAAGACGCGTTTGATGTGCAAAACGACCACATTAAGCTGTTAACTTGGGTTAAAAAAATATTGAGCCCATCGGGTACGCTAATATTCTCTAATAATAAACGCGGTTTTGTAATGGATGAAGTTGGCTTGATGGGGTTAGGGTTAAAAGCAGAAAATATTTCTGAAAAAACCTTATCTCCTGACTTTAAACGAAATAAAAAAATTCATAATAGCTGGTTAATTAAACATGGCTAAGTGGATTTTATATCACACCGACGGCTGCCACTTGTGCGAGCAAGCAGAGCAGCTGTTAAAACCGTTACTTTCATCAACCGATGAATTACAACTTATTGATATTATGAGCGATGACGCATTAATTTTAGAGTATCAAATAAGCATTCCGGTTTTAAAAAATCAACAAGGCCAACAATTATTTTGGCCTTTTACTGCACCTCAGGCGCAGCAGTTTTTAGCGCAAGCAGAATAAGAGTAAAGATTAACTATGGATTTAATTAGAATTTCAAAAGCACAATTAGCTTACGGTACACACCCATTACTTGATAATGCAGATGCAGTAATCGAAAGTGGCGAACGTGTGTGTATTGTAGGTCGCAATGGTGCAGGTAAATCAACGCTTTTAAAAGTACTCGACGGTCAAGTAATACTTGATGATGGCGAAATAAACCAAGTTGGTAGTTTAAAAATATCGCGTTTAGAGCAAGATCCACCTAAAGGGGCAAGTGGCACTGTATTTGATTACGTTGCCCAAGGTATGCCCGAAATTGCTAACTTACTTATTGATTTTCATCATGTAAGCACACAATTGCAAACAGATTGCACTGATCAACTATTAAATAAATTAGAGCGTTTATCTAATAAATTAGAGGCGGCAGATGGCTGGCGTTTTGATAGCCGAATTCAGCTTGTACTTACTCAATTAGAGCTAACTCCTGATGCGAAACTTGAGTCGCTTTCTGGTGGTTGGTTACGTAAAGTTGCATTAGCGCGTGCTTTAGTGAGTGAGCCTGATTTATTACTGCTCGATGAGCCTACTAACCACTTGGATATGACAAGTGTAATGTGGTTAGAGCAATTCCTAAAAGAATTTAAAGGCGGTATTGTATTTATATCGCATGACCGTGCATTTATTCGAGCTGTTGCTACACGTATTTTAGATTTAGATCGCGGTAAACTAATTTCTTATCCTGGTGATTATGCAACTTACTTAGAACAAAAAGCGCATGATTTAAAAGTAGAAGAAACACAAAATGCATTGTTTGATAAACGCTTAGCGGAAGAAGAAGCATGGATCCGCCAAGGTGTTAAAGCCCGTCGAACCCGTAATGAAGGCCGTGTTCGTGAGCTGAAACAATTACGTAATGAACGTAAACAACGTGTGGAACAAGTTGGTAAAACTGATTTCAATATCGAAACAGCTGATCGTTCAGGTAAACTAGTATTTGAAGCTAAACACTTAAATCATGCATTTAAAGACAAAGTGATAGCTGATGATTTCTCTACCTTAGTGATGCGTGGCGATCGTATTGGTTTGGTGGGGCCTAATGGTATTGGTAAAACAACGCTATTAAAATTATTGTTTGGTGATTTAAAAGCAGACAGTGGTGAAATAAAGCAAGGTGTTAACTTAGAGTTTGCATATTTCGATCAGTACCGTGAGAAGCTTGATGAAGAAGCGACCGTTCAAGATAACGTTGCTGAAGGTAAGCAAGAAGTGATGATGGGCGGACGCTCACGTCACGTGTTAGGCTATTTACAAGACTTTTTATTTCCGCCAGCACGTGCTCGTACACCGGTAAAAGCACTTTCAGGTGGTGAGAAAAACAGGTTGTTATTAGCCAAGTTATTTTTGAAACCTTCAAATATATTAGTGCTCGATGAGCCTACCAATGACTTAGATATAGAAACATTAGAGCTACTTGAAGATATTATTAATCAATATCAAGGTACTGTGCTTATAGTAAGTCACGACCGAGAGTTTATTGATAATACCTGTTCGAGTGTTTGGGCATTTGAAGGTAACGGCAAAGTTACTGATATAGTTGGTGGCTACAGTGATTATGAAGCTTATACCAACTATTTGGCGGAGCAGCACAAAGAGTTGCAAAAGCAGCCAGTCAAAAAAGTTGAAAAAACAGAGCCAACGCCAGTTAAAAGCAATAACAAAGCAAATAAACTCTCTTACAAATTAAAACTTGAACTAGAGCAACTACCTAATAAAATGGAGCAACTTGAAGCTGAACTTGAAAAACAACAAGAACGAGTAAGTCATGAAGATTTTTTCAAGCAAGACAGTGATATAACAGCCAAGGAATTGAACCATTTAGCCCAACTTGAGTCTGACCTTGAAGCCGCTTTTGAGCGTTGGGAAGAACTTGAAGAATTAAAGAATCAGTAGTAAGGAATAAAATGAAATATAAATTACTCGCGGCCAGTGTTTTAGCCACACTGAGTACATCAGCATTAAGTGCAACGTACCAGTTAACCGAATTAGGTGACTTTGAAGCTGCCAAACATACTTATGTTACTGATGTGAGTGAAAACGGCCATATTATAGGTCAAGCTAACGGATTGTTTAACCTACCTATTGATATTAGTTATATCGACTTTACAGATAATATAATAAAGAGCGCATACGACACCGAAGTTAAAAGGTTTGAAAACATTGATAAAGAAATAACCTTTACCCTCGATGATATAGAAAATAATGATGCTGTTTACACTAATGCTGACGCACATACTTTTATGGTTGGCTTTCTATCTAGTCGGTCTGAAGATTTTGAATATCAAAAAATCAGTTCGCTTATTGCTACAAGCTATAATAACGGTTTAATAACTGAGCAGTCTCTTTTCGATGAATCTTCACTTGATTATGATGGGCTAACTCGATCAGTAAGTAACTTTTATACAGGTGTAGCGCAAGACGGTACTACGGTTGGTTGGGGAAGTGCAGCATTTGATAAAGTGAGCTTTACACCAGATGGCGAAACTGATGAAGAAACGTGGTTTACTCGTGAGTTTTTAGAGCGCGGAATTTTAATCTCTGCTGGTGGTGTTGAAGTGCCGCTTTTACCAGAATTTACTGAACACGGTGGGACTAGTAAAGCATCTGATATTGTTGCCACTGACACTGGTTACATTGTTGTTGGTAATGTATCGGTCAGTATTCCTGCTGAGAGACAAACCACAATTACAGACAATTGTGATGGCCTTGATGAGCCAGTTATGGCTTGTATCGAGTTAATTAATTCTCGAAATACGCGAGGTGTGTTTAATAAAACAGCGGTTAAATGGACTCTAGACAGCACTTATAATGTGACTTCAACAGAGTTGCTAGGTTTAGCGCTTACTCCGGAAGAAGATGAAGACAGAACTCCATTTAATAGTATTGCATTAGCTGTGAATAATAATGGTATTGCTGTAGGGTCTTCAGATACCCGAGATATTGACAACGATAATAGAATCTACAGTATGCCAACTTATTTTAAAGACGGTGAGGTAGTTGACTTTATAAACCAGCAAGATGATTGGGAAGGAGGTAAAGCATTTGCAATCAATGATAATGACATTATTGCAGGTTATGCTACTAAACGCATTGAAGGCTCTTTAAGAAACAAACTCTTTTACCACGATATAAATACAAACACGACGGTGTTTCCTGAAGATTATTTTATTAGCTCAAGCTCATATGCAAATGATATTAATAATCAAGGTTATATTGTAGGCGAAGGTGATGTTGGTGATACAGCGAGTACAAGGCGTTCAGAAGCGTTTATTTATAAAATTGGTGATGACAAAATCACTAATCTAAATAATCTACTACCATGTTTTGACAGTGATGGTGAAACTAGCTTTAGTTATAAAATGGTAGAGGCGAAATCAATCAACGAAAATAATGAAGTATTTGGTGTGGCAACTAAAACGGTTGAAAAATTAGACTCACTAGGTGAGGTCATAACCGACATAAATGGTAACATTCAATATGAAAGTGTTGCTGTTGCAGTAAAACTTTCACCGATTGCTAATGGTGAAGTTGAAAATTGTAAAGCCCCAGATGCAGAGTTTTATGAACGTAGCTCAGCCAGCTTCTCATGGTTTGGTTTATTACTGCTACCTTTAGTTGGATTAAGACGCGTTTTTCGTTTCTAAGTACTACTATTCGTTTATAAAAAAACCAACTTGTTAAGTTGGTTTTTTTTTGTCTATAGTAATATTAACAGAAGTACTTGATGAAGTAGTCGCTAGTTATTTCTAGATATCCAAGCTTTTCTTACTGAGCGACGCCAAATTAAATCAATACCAAAATAGCCAATAACACTGGCAATAGATGCGCACACAAGCGAACCCACTAAAAAAGCAGGGCCAATGGTAGTAAGGCTTTCTATAAACCACGCCCAACTAGCCTCAAACGCAAAATGCTGCTCAGGTTGATTTAGTACTAATGTACCAACCAAGTATGAGCCGTAAAAAATAGGTGGCATTGTAAGTGGGTTGGTGATCCACACCAAAGCAACAGAAATAGGCAAATTAACTCTTAAGATTATGGCTGCGGCAGCTGCTAGCACCATTTGAAAAGGAACAGGGATGAATGCAAAAAAAAGTCCAACGGCAAAGGCACCGCGTGCTGAGCGTCGATTTAAATGCCAAAGGTTAGCATCATGTAAAAGACGACCAAATATCCTTAGTGATTTGTGATGTCTAATTTTATTTGGATCAGGTAAAAACCGTTGGATCGTTTTTTTAGCCATTTAAAGCAACCATTTACGTCTGTGTGGATGAGTCTTGGGTTTGTTATCGGTGTCGTTATTACCGTATTTTATTATCAAACCCTTGAGTTTACAGTTATCACAATTTCAATCCTTATTGTGAGCACGTATTTTAAGCCGTTTTTAACTGTATTGTTAGGCTTTATTTGCGGTATTTGCTGTGTAGCCGCACATTTTATCTTGTTTTATTCATTTGAGTTACCTGAACAGCACAAAAAATATGCTTATTCTGTCGGTGTGGTGGTCGAAGAGGTTATCTCTGCTACGCCTCCCCAATATATAAAAGTTAAAATAACCCATTTAGAAGATAGTGAATATAGTCACTTTAGGGCACCTTATGCCTTATTAAGTATCAATTTTGCACAACCAATTAAATCTGGTGATACTTTTAATGCCCAAGTGAGACTGAATAATTATAGAACTATTAAAAATTTTACTGTTTTTGATAATCAGCTTTATGCTTTTACACAAAAGATAGCCTTTAAAGGTACAGTGCTCAATAAGCAGCTTAATATTAAAAGCTCTCAAAAAAATAATACCGTGTCAGCTTATAGAGCCTATGTAAAAAAGCTGGTAAATAATGCTGAGCTTAAATGGCTATATTATACACTTTTAACCGGCGATAAGTCATTGATGACATTCGAGCAAAAGCGGTTAATGCAGAGTCTTGGGTTAAGTCACTTATTAGCCATTTCTGGGTTGCATATCTCTTTAGTGTTTGGTTTTTGTTATTTTGTTACACGTTTTTGTCTTAAGTTGGTTAAACCTGAACTAAATCAAGGCATAAATGTTTCTATTGTTTATAGCGCTGTCGGCTTTGTAGTGGCATTCATATATGTTTACTTGAGTGATTTTATCATCTCCGCAACTCGCGCTTTAATTATGCTGGGTTGTTATTTGTTGCTTTATTACTTGGCAAAGCAATCATTGAGATGGCGCAGTATTTTATATGCGTTGGTTATTATTTTAGCGGTTAATCCATTTAGTGTACTAAATCCAGGTCTTTACTTTTCGTTTTTAGCGGTATGTATTATTTTTATGGTTTTAAAGCAGTTTCCACTTCGGGGTCACTCACTACTGGCCAATATGCGAACATTATTTATTATTCAACTGGGATTATTTATTGGCTTATTACCCCTGTCATTATACTTTTTCAATGGCGTGAGTTTAGTGGGTTTAGTTTTAAATCTTGTGGCTATTCCCATTTTATCTTTTGTATTAATGCCTGCTTTATTTTTAAGCGTGTTGCTGGGGTTATTAACCGATTGGCATGCATTTATTGTGTTATATGATTTTCCACTGACCAACTTGTATCAAATGTTGCAGGCAATACCTCAGCAGATACGTTGGCTTAATGTAGGACAGGTAAGTATAACCACCGTGGTGCTGCTTTATAGTGTTGTACCCTTACTTTATTTTATTGAGCTTCGCTTACTAGCCTGCATTCCGATTTTGACTTTGCTTTTTAACTATTACTTTACGCAAACCAGCCTTTGGCAGTTAAACGTATTTGATGTAGGCCACGGTTTAATGGTACTGATAGAAAAAGATAAACATGCGTTTATTTATGATTTTGGCCCGAGTTATTTTAATCGCTTTAGTCGTGTCACTAGTGTTTTACTACCCTATATTAATGCTCATAACCTAACAGTAACTAACTCGATTGTAAGCCATCAAGATAACGACCATGCAGGAGGCGTTGCGCACTTTAAAAAAGCCGGTTATGCATGGAGCTTGGATTATTTTCATCCAAGTGGTGTATATAAAGACTGCATAGCGACAAAAATAGACTTTCAAGGCTTGAGTATTCAAACCTTTTCAAAAGATGAGTTTAATAACCGTAATGATAATTCCTGTGTTGTTAAAGTCTCAAGTGCAAACCATAGTGTGCTTCTCACTGGTGATATATCAAAGGCGAGGGAGTCTAAATTAATTAAACAAGGGCATGATTTACAAAGTACCGTTTTGTTAAGTCCTCATCACGGCAGTGATAGCTCTTCCAGTGTCGAGTTTATCGAGGCCGTAAACCCAACACTTGTGATTCATTCAATTGCGTATCAAGGCCAGTGGCAATTTCCAAGTAAAGCGGTAGTTAAGCGTTACAATAAAATAAACGCCAAACAATATAGCACCGGTGATGTAGGACAAATTCGGGTTGATTTTTATGCTAAACACTTAGAGCTGACTACCGCAAGAGGGGCGGAAAGTTATTGGTTTATCAAAGATTGACGTTTTGTTTTGCTGTTGCTAAGGATACAATAGGGGCTGTTACTGGTTTTAGAGAGTGTTATGGAACAAAGTACTACACAAATATATAAACGGCTTGTTTCTTACGTTGGCGCTTATAAGTCGATTGCCATCGTCGCGATTATAGGAATGATAGGTTATTCAGGTATGGATGCATTATTCATTCAACTGATGAAGCCGTTTATCGATGAAGGTTTAAACGAGCGTAACAGCCAGGTACTTACTTATGCGCCATTTGTGGTTATTGCGCTGGTTATCGGGCGTGGCGTATTTAACTTTATGTCATCTTACTGTTTAAGCTATGTAGGCTCACAAGTCGTGAGGGCGCTGCGCCAAGAATTGTTTGAACACATTTTACATTTACCGGTGTCCTTTCACGATAAAAACTCAACCGGCGATTTGATTTCTAAAATTACCTTTGACACCGAGCAAGTTCAACAAGCAATCACCAAAGCACTGCTTATTGTTGTGCGTGAAGGCGCTTTTGTGGTGTTTTTACTCGCTGTGATGTTTTATACCAGTTGGCAGTTGTCGTTAATCTTTTTAGTTATTATCCCGCTTGTGGCTATCATAGTAGCTGTGGTGTCTAAACGCTTTCGTCATATCTCGAAAAATATTCAGTCAGCGATGGGACAAGTTACCCGTAGTTCAGAGCAAATGCTCAGTGGTCACAAAGTGATCCATGGCTTTGGTGGGCAAACACAAGAAATTGATCAATTTTCTAAAATTAATAATCATAACCGCCAACAACGTATCAAGATGGATGCGACTAAAGCGCTAAGTGTCTCTATTATTCAAATTTTGGCTGCCAGTGCTATGGCTGTTATTTTATGGGTTGTGTCGATGCCCTCTATGATAGACAGCATTAGCTCTGGGGATTTTGTCGTACTCATCTCATCGATGATGATGCTACTGCGCCCATTAAAGCAACTTGCCAATGTAAACAGTGACTTACAGCGAGGTATTTCAGCTGCTCAGAGTGTTTTTTTAGTGTTAGATGAAGAAATTGAAAAAGACACGGGTACCTTTTCGGTTGATAAGGTAAAAGGGCATATTGAGGTGAAAAATGTGACCTTTAAATACCCAACCAAGGATGAAGCCGTGCTTAACGATTTATCACTGAACATAAAAGCCGGTGAGAGTATTGCCCTTGTTGGCCGCTCTGGCTCGGGTAAATCGACTATTTCTAACTTGTTACCCCGATATTATGACTTAGAAGCGCCAAGCGAAATTTTACTCGATGGCATTGCTCTTAATGAATATAAGCTTACTGATCTTCGCCGTCAATTTGCGTTAGTGTCGCAACAAGTGGTGCTATTTAATGACACGATTGCCAATAATATTTGTTATGGTTTACAACGCGAAATCTCTATTGAAGAGCTTCATGACGTTGCAAAACAAGCCCATGTGTGGGAGTTTATAAAAGACTTGCCTGAGCAACTTAACACTATGGTTGGCGAGAATGGGGTAATGCTTTCAGGCGGGCAACGTCAACGTATTGCGATTGCCCGTGCTATTTTAAAAGACGCGCCTATTTTAATTTTAGATGAAGCGACCTCGGCCTTGGATACTGAGTCTGAAAAGCTTATCCAACATGCTCTTGATACATTAATGAAAGATAAAACCTCCATTGTTATCGCTCATAGGCTATCGACTATTGAAAATAGTGACCGTATCTATGTGATTGATAACGGTAAAGTGATAGAAAGTGGTACGCATACTGAATTACTGACTAACGATGGTACCTACTCAGCTCTTTGTAAAATGCAGTTTGGTGAGCAGGGGTGAGTAAAATAGAGCAAAGCTGGTACAAACCTTTTAGCTTAATTACCTTATTGTTATTACCACTGTCCGCTATTTTTGGCTGTGTTGCTCTAGTGCGCAAATACTGCTACGAAGTGGGTGTTTTTAAGCCATTTGTTAGTAATACTCCAGTAATTGTTGTTGGCAATATAAGTGTTGGCGGCAATGGTAAGACTCCATTTGTATTGTGGCTACATGATTACTTAACCGCTCAAGGCTTATCTGTTGGTTTAATTAGTCGCGGCTATGGTGGGCAAGCAGCCCATTACCCATTATTAGTAACTGCCAATACGACGACTTTAGAAGCAGGGGATGAGCCGGTACTTTTATTTAACCGTTTACAATGTCCGTTAGTTGTGGGGCCAAATAGACAGCAGAATATAGAAATGCTCAATCATCAGTTTCAGCTTGATGTAATTATTTCTGATGATGGCATGCAACACTACAAAATGGCACGCAGTATTGAATGTTGTATTGTTGATAGCGAAAGAAAATTTGGTAATGGTTTTTTAATGCCAGCAGGACCACTTCGCGAAACGGTTTCTCGTTTAAACAGTGTTGATTTAGTCATTGAAAATGGTTCTGAACATGAATTTAGCTATCGCTTGCAGCCATCAATTATTAAACGTGTTGCTGATAATACTGAGATAACAACGGCTATAGAAACAGCGCATGCTGTAAGTGCAATCGGTAACCCTCAGCGCTTTGAAGCATCATTAAAAGCACAAGGTATAGCGTTGTTATCAACACATCATTTTCGCGACCATTATGCTTATACCGCCAATGACTTTGCTCAATTTGGTGAGGACTGTGTATTAATGACAGAAAAAGATGCGGTTAAGTGTCGTGACTTTGCCAAGCCAAATTGGTATTACTTGCCGGTTGACGCTCAACCAACTGCAGCAGTAATAAACACATTAAATTTATTATTAAAAGAAAAAGGGATCCACCATGGCCTTTGATACAAAATTACTCGAAATTATTGCTTGCCCTGTGTGTAAAGGTAAGTTGCGCTTTGATAAAGAAAACCAAGAGCTGATCAGCACAGCAGCAAAACTAGCTTACCCGGTACGTGATGATATTCCGGTACTACTTGAAAATGAAGCCCGTGAATTGACCCTTGAAGAGGTAGAAAAGTGGAATTCGTAGTTGTTATCCCTGCGCGTTACGCTTCTACTCGTTTGCCAGGTAAACCACTCGCTGATATTTGTGGCAAACCAATGATACAGCATGTGTATGAAAAAGCCTGTTTGTCAGGAGCCAGCAAGGTGGTTATTGCTACTGACCATCAAAGAGTATTTGATGCTGCTAAACGTTTTACTAGTAATGTTTTGATGACGCGTGAAGATCACCAATCAGGCACAGAGCGCTTAGCCGAAGTAGTGGATTTACTTAATTTAGCCGATGACACTATCGTGGTAAATGTACAAGGTGATGAACCTTTGCTGTCGCCTGATAACGTATCACAAGTGGCAACATTATTAGCGCAATCAAGGGCACCAATGGCAACCTTAAGCGTTGCTATTGAAGAGCGTGATGAAGTGTTTAATCCTAATGCGGTTAAAGTTGTCAGTGATATCAATAAAAATGCTTTGTACTTTTCAAGAGCGAGTATCCCATTTGATAGAAGCGCCATGATGGCTGAGCAGCAACCACTTAATTTAGCGCCTTTTCAACGTCATGTGGGTATTTACGCGTATCGCGCAGGGTTTATAAAGCAATATATTGAATTAAGTGTTTCGCCATTAGAACTTCTTGAGTCGTTAGAGCAGTTACGTGTGCTATACCATGGTTATGCAATTAAAATAGAACAAGCTTTAGTGACCCCTCATGCAGGAGTAGATACACCAGAGGATTTAGCTAAAGTGGTTGCCCATATTCAAAGTAAAAGCGCGTGAATAAACCACAAACGCTTATATTAAAAGTGCAATATACGCATGATGATTTTTACATCATAAATAAACCGCATGGGCTTAATTTTCATTCTGAAGAAGGCCCCGGTTTTGTGGTACTAGCTGAGCAACAGTTAAACGAAAAATTATTTGCGGTACACCGTTTAGATAAAGTCACCTCTGGATTGATTATACTCGCGCGAAGCAAAGCGGCAGCAGCAGAATTTACGCAATTATTTACTCAGCATGCGATTAATAAGTTTTATCTAGCGGTTAGTGATACCAAGCCTAAAAAAAAGCAAGGCTGGGTTAAAGGTGATATGGCTAAGTCTCGCCGTGGCACATATAAATTATTAAACACACAGAGTAACCCCGCTATTACACGTTTTTATTCGTTTAGCTTTAAAAGCGGTTTTAGAGCTTACCTATTAAAACCCTATTCGGGAAAAACCCATCAGCTTAGGGTGGCATTAAAGAGTATAGGTGCCGCTATATTAGGCGATGCTAGTTATTCTGGGAGTGCCGCTGATCGCACCTATTTGCATGCATTTGCGTTGGACTTTGAGTGGGCTGGGGAACAAATACAACACACTCTGTTGCCAGAGTGTGGAGTGGAATATGCGCAATTAATAAAACATCAAGATTTTGATTCTTGGCAAACGCCTTGGAAATTGGATTGGTAAATGAGTGAACAAGTAACTGATATCCGCTTTGGTGGTATTAAACGACTATATGGTCAACAGCAATTTGAATGGTTACAACAGGCACATTTCTGTGTTGTTGGTATAGGTGGCGTAGGCAGCTGGACTGCAGAAGCATTAGCGCGCACCGGCGTGGGCAAAATTACTCTAATAGATTTAGATGATATATGCGCAACCAATGTTAATCGTCAAATTCATGCGTTAACAGGCACTATTGGGGAAGCAAAAGTGGATGCCATGAAGGCACGCTGCGAGCTTATCAACCCTGAGTGTATAGTTAATGTTATTGACGATTTTATAACACTAGAAAATATTCAACAGCATATTCAAGGTTTTGATTATGTTATTGACTGCATTGATGCGGTAAAAGAAAAAGCGGCGTTAATCGCGCACTGTAAGCGTAATAAAATGCCTATAATTACCACGGGCGGTGCAGGTGGGCAAACTGATCCAAGTCAAATTACATTTGGAGATGTGGCAAAAACGACTCAAGATCCATTGCTTGCAAAGGTGCGCTATATTTTGCGTAAGCAGTATAATTTCAGCTCTAATCCAAAACGTAAATTTAATATTGACTGTGTGTATTCAACAGAGCAACTTGTTTATCCTGGCAGTGATGGCAGTGTGTGCCATGCGAAACAAAATGCAGATGGCAGTATGAATATGGATTGTAATAATGGCTTTGGTTCGGTGACGATGATCACCGGTAGTTTTGGTTTTTTTGTTGCCGCTAAAGCAGTAAGAAAATATTTAGATAAGCGTACACGCTTGAACATTTAATTACAGATTACACATCATATTGTTAAAAAAGCGCTTAACGCGCTTTTTGTTTAGCTAAAGTTTGTATTTTTTCCACCATGGCGTTTATCCCATTGCCGCGAGAAGCGCTTAAGTGGCTAATTAAGCCGAGTTTTTCAAGTTCTTCATAGGCATTAACGCTTAATACCTCTTCAGGTGTCAAACCGTTATACAGCGCTAAAATTAACGCTAATAATCCTTTTACTATTCGCGTATCAGAATCACCAATCACAACCAATGCATTTTCTGTCAAATCAAACTCAACAAACATCCATACTTTACTTTCACAGCCTTGGACTAGCGCATCGTCGGTTTTTAGTATATCGGCTAACGGTGGTAGTGTTTTGCCAAGTAACATAATTTCACGATACTTCTGTTGCCAGCTTGTACTGTGTTCAATTTTTTTACTTACCAGTTGGTATGTGAGTGTCATTATTTATCCAATTTAGTCTAATAAAGCGATGCATTCTTTGAGTGCAGTAATAAAATGGTCTACATCTTTGGTCGTATTATAAAATGCAAAACTTGCTCTGAGTGAGCCATTTAGTTGCAAATGAGTCATTAATGGTTGGGTACAATGATGACCACTTCGTACTGCAATACCATAACCGTCAAGTAAAGTTGCCAGATCATACGGATGTTCATTTTTATAATTAAAGCATAATGTACCAATGTTCGATTTTAGGTCGCTATAGATGCAAATACCATCTATTTCCCTCAGTGCGTTTGCTGCATAAATAAACAGCTGTTGTTCATATTGCTTTAATGTTTGCTGATCAAGAGCCATTAAATACTCAAGCGCCGCACCAAAGCCTAAAACACCGGCTATATTTGGCGTCCCAGCTTCAAATTTAGCGGGAGCGTCACGATAAGTGCTTTGCGTTAGGGTCACTTTTTCAATCATTTCACCGCCTGTTTGGTAAGGCGATAATGCATTAAGTGCGCTGTAGCGGCCATATAAACCGCCTAATCCAGTTGGCCCCAGCATTTTGTGAGCTGAAAACACGTAGAAATCACAATTAAGCTTGATTAAATTAGGTCTTAAATGAAGGGCGCCTTGTGCGCCGTCGACTAAAGTTAGCGCATCTACAGCCTTCGCAGCAGTTATCAGCGGGGTTAAATCGGTAATATTGCCCAGCGCATTAGAGGCTTGTGTAATAGCTAGCAGCGCAGGCTTTGTGAGTTTAATCACGTCACAGCACTGGCTAATATCAAAGGTGGCATCGTCATTGAGTGGCAGCACTTTTAACGTTGCACCAGTGTATGCCGCGAGTTCTTGCCATGGCACAATATTCGCGTGGTGTTCGATTGGGCTAATTAAAATGGTGTCGTCTGTTGTTAATGTATTTCTTAGGCCATGTGCAACTAAGTTAATCGCCTCAGTGGCGCCTTTAGTCCAGACAATTTCATTACCGCTTACCTGAAAGTAATCAGCAACGCGTTGACGTACTTGCTCATAAGCCGCTGTAGCTTGCTCACTCAGCGTATGACGACCGCGGTGAACATTTGCATTCTGTGAGGTGTAAAACTGTGTGGTGGCGTCAATCACACATTGTGGCTTTTGTGTTGTTGCAGCTGAGTCTAAATAAACCAAAGGATTGCCATTGATTGTCTGATTTAAAGTAGGGAAATCATTACGGATTTTTTTAGGATCAAACGAGGACACAGACATAGGCTCTTAAAGTTAATCAATTCGGGCAGGAATTGTAATCTGTTTAATATAATTCTCAAGTAGCATGTAATAAAAAAGGCCGCAGAAGCGGCCTTTTAAAACTAACTTTAAAGCTTAGCGCTTGTCTGTAGCTTTATAATCACGTGTTGTTTCACCTGTGTAAAGCTGACGTGGACGGCTGATCTTGTGACCAGGCTGAGAAAGCATCTCGTCCCAGTGTGAGATCCAACCTACAGTACGTGCCATTGCAAAAATTACAGTGAACATACTTGTAGGAATACCAATCGCTTTTAAGATAATACCTGAGTAGAAATCTACGTTAGGGTAAAGTTTCTTCTCAACAAAGTAGGGGTCTTCAAGTGCAATTTGCTCAAGTTTCATTGCAATATCAAGCAATGGATCTTGAATATTAAGCTCTGCTAAAACTTCATGACATGTTTGACGCATTACTGTTGCGCGTGGGTCGAAGTTTTTGTAAACACGGTGACCAAAGCCCATAAGACGGAAAGGGTCCGCTTTATCTTTTGCTTTTGCTACATATTCGTCGATGCGATCAACTGAACCAATTTCTTCTAACATGTTTAAACATGCTTCGTTAGCGCCGCCGTGAGCAGGGCCCCAAAGTGATGCAATACCCGCAGCAATACATGCATAAGGGTTAGCACCAGAAGAACCAGCTAAACGAACAGTTGACGTTGAAGCATTCTGTTCGTGGTCAGCATGAAGCATAAAGATTTTATCCATTGCTTTAGCTGTTACTGGGTTCACTTTGTATTCTTCAGCAGGTACAGAGAACATCATGTGTAAGAAGTTTTCTGCATAGCTTAAATCATTGCGTGGATATACAAACGGTTGACCGATGTTTGTTTTGTATGCCATTGCCGCAATTGTTGGTAATTTAGCAACTAATTTAATAGCGCTTGTCTTACGTTGAACTGCATCAGTGATATCAAGATCTTCATGGTAAAAAGAAGATAATGCACCAACCACACCACATAGCATTGCCATTGGGTGTGCATCAAAACGGAAACCTTGGAAGAAGTTTGCGATTTTTTCATCTAGCATTGTGCTACGAGTGATTTTTGTAGCAAAATCATCGTATTGCTCTTTAGTTGGTAACTCACCGTTTAATAGTAAGTAACATAACTCAACGTAGTTAGAGCTCTCTGCTAACTGCTCGATCGGGTAACCACGGTGTAATAAAACACCTTTACCACCATCGATGTAAGTGATGGTAGATTCACAAGAACCAGTCGACATGAAACCTGGGTCATAAGTAAAGTGACCATGTGAGCCGAGTGTACGTACATCAATTACATCTTGGCCAGCAGTACCTTGATAAATTGGAAGTTCGATTGGATCTAGCCCATCAATATGGACTGTGGCTTTCTTATCTGCCATCTATGTATCTCCTATTAAGATAACTATTCTGATTTTTATATTCTAAAATCTATTCTAAGCACATCTTTACATTTTAACGTGAAAGAGGGGTATAAAGTCAATTTTTATAAGTATTATGCACATATGTATAATAAATATTCGGTATAGATTGAATATTATACCATTGGCTAATTCGCAAACGACTCAAAGTAAACAAGAATTGTAAAAGAGTCTCCGGCTATATATACTAACGGAGGTTTTTAACCGATTTGTATTTGGGTAAACTTTTTTTTACATAATATTTTTCATAAAAAGTGAACTTTATTAGTATTAATACGTTTATTTTGATAGTTCCACCAGAAACATTTGGTGGGTTTTAGAAAAACAAGTAGATGAGCCCCACTGCGGGCAAGATGGGCAAGTAACTGTGAAAAAGCAAAGACCTGTAAATCTAGATCTAACAACTATATCTATGCCGGCAACGGCTAAAGCTTCAATTTTTCACCGCGTCACCGGTGTTGCATTATTTTTTGCTTTAACGTTTGTCATTTGGGCTTGGTCAGAGTCTCTTTCTTCAGCTGAAGGTTTTGAATTCGTCAAGGGTCTGTTTAACGGATTCATTGCCAAATTTATAGCTTGGGGCACCCTTTCTGTATTGGGTTATCACCTTATCGGTGGTATCCGTCACATCATTATGGATATGGGGCATTGGGAAGAACTTGAATCAGGCAACACTAGCGCTAAAATTGCAATGGCACTTGGCGTTGTGTTTGCTGTATTGGCAGGGGTGTGGATATGGTCTTAAATCAAGCAACTCTTAAACGTGATGGTGTACAAGATTTTGTATCTCTACGCACAACGGCATTAATAATCAGTGCATATGCAATTTTTATTATTGGCTATTTTTTAGCAATGCCAGAAGTCACATATGACGCCTGGACAGGCCTATTCTCTAACCTAGCAATGAAAGGGGCGACATTAATCACCCTAGTTTGCATTATGGTTCATACCCGTATCGGCCTTTGGCAGGTTCTAACCGACTATGTAAAGGGCGCTAAATTGCGTGCTTTCTTAGGCTTTGTACTAAACCTAATGGCTGTCGCTTACGTAGCTGTAGGTTTAATCGTTTTATGGGGTGTTTAAGTGAAATATTCTGTTCGTGAATTTGACGCCGTAGTAATTGGTGCCGGTGGTGCAGGTATGCGCGCTGCTCTTGCTATTACTGAATCTGGCAAAACATGTGCACTAATCTCTAAAGTTTTTCCGACACGCTCACACACTGTATCTGCTCAAGGTGGTATTACAGTAGCGCTAGGTAATTCGCATGAAGATAACTGGGAATGGCATATGTATGATACCGTTAAAGGTTCCGATTTTATCGGTGACCAAGACGCTATCGAATACATGTGTAATACAGGCCCTGAAGCTATTACTGAATTAGAAAACATGGGCTTACCATTTTCTCGTTTTGAAAATGGCCGTGTTTACCAACGTCCTTTCGGTGGTCAATCGAAAAACTTTGGTGGTGAACAAGCTGCACGTACCGCAGCAGCTGCTGACCGTACTGGTCACGCATTATTACACCTTCTTTATCAACAAAACGTTAAAAATAAAACAAATGTATTTTCTGAATGGTATGCACTTGATTTAGTTAAAAACGATAATGGCGATGTAGTAGGTTGTACAGCGATTGAAATTGAAACAGGTGAAATCACTTTCTTCAAATCAAAAGCAGTTGTGTTAGCTACCGGTGGTGCAGGTCGTATTTTCGCATCAACAACTAATGCTCACATTAACACTGGTGACGGTGTTGGTATGGCGACTCGTGCTGGTATTTCTATGCAAGACATGGAAATGTGGCAATTCCATCCGACAGGTATTGCAGGTGCTGGTACGCTAGTAACTGAAGGTTGTCGTGGTGAAGGTGGTTATCTTTTAAATAAAGATGGCGAACGCTTCATGGAACGCTATGCACCAAACGCTAAAGATTTAGCATCTCGTGACGTTGTTGCCCGTTCAATGATGACAGAGATTCGTGAAGGTCGTGGTTGTGATGGTCCTTGGGGTCCTCACCTTAAGTTGAAACTTGACCACTTAGGCGAAGAAACGCTTAACTTACGTCTTCCAGGTGTATGCGACCTTGCTAAAACATTTGCTCACGTTGATCCTGCAAAAGAACCAATTCCAGTTATCCCAACATGTCACTACATGATGGGTGGTGTGCCAACTAACGTAAATGGTCAAGTACTTAATATCGATGCCGCTGGTAACGAAAAAGTAGTACAAGGTTTATTTGCTGTTGGTGAGATTGCATGTGTATCTGTTCACGGTGCTAACCGCTTAGGTGGTAACTCATTACTTGATTTAGTTGTATTTGGCCGTGCTGCTGGTAATTTCTTAGGTAAATACCTAAATGACGTTGAAATTTCTAAAGCGGCTTCTGAGTCTGATTTAGAAGCGTCTTTAGCTCGCTTTAATCGTTGGGAAAGCTCAACAGTTGGTCAAGGCGAAGACCCAGTACAAATCAAGAAAGACCTACAACAGTGTATGCAGCTTAACTTCTCGGTATTCCGTGAAGGTGACTCAATGGCAACTGGTCTTACTGAGCTTAAAGAAATTCGTGAACGCTTACAGCATGCACGTCTTGATGATAAATCATCAGACTTCAACACCATGCGTATTGAATGTTTAGAATTAGACAACTTAATGGAAACAGCTTACTCAACTGCAGTAGCTGCAAACTTCCGTACTGAAAGCCGTGGTGCACACTCTCGCTTTGACTTCCCAGATCGTGATGACGAAAACTGGTTATGTCACTCAGTATTTAATCCGGTAACGGATGAAATGAGCAAGCGTAAAGTAAACTACGAGCCTAAGCTACGTGAAGCATTCCCACCTAAAGCACGTACCTACTAGGAGCGAGACGATGGCACAAGTACAATTTTCAGTTTATCGTTACAATCCGGATGTTGACAACGCACCTCGTATGCAAGAATACACTTTGCAAACTGAGGAAGGCCAAGACATGATGGTATTGGATGCACTTTTATTATTAAAAGAGCAAGATCCTACATTATCATTCCGTCGTTCATGCCGTGAAGGCGTGTGTGGTTCAGACGGTGTAAACATGAATGGTAAGAACGGCTTAGCATGTATTACTCCTTTATCTACGCTACAAAAAAATGGCAAAGGTAAAATCGTAGTACGTCCATTACCGGGACTTCCTGTTGTTCGTGACCTTGTTATTGACATGAGTCAGTTCTACACTCAATACGAAAAAGTAAAACCGTATCTAATAAATGACGAGCCTGCTGCAGGCGAACGTCTTCAATCTATTGAAGAGCGTGATAAATTAGATGGGCTTTATGAGTGTATTTTATGTGCATGTTGTTCTACATCGTGTCCTTCTTTCTGGTGGAATCCAGATAAGTTTATAGGTCCAGCAGGCCTTCTTCATGCTTACCGTTTCTTAGCTGATAGCCGAGATACTGCAACAGAAGAGCGTTTAGCTGACTTAGACGATGCATTCAGTGTGTTCCGTTGCCACAGTATCATGAACTGTGTTAGCGTTTGTCCTAAGGGTCTTAACCCGACTAAAGCAATTGGGCAAATAAAATCTATGTTATTAAACCGCTCGGTTTAATTTATAGTAGACGAAAGATGGCTAATATTTATTAGCCATCTTGTTATATAACTATTAATTTCTGCGCTAAAAAAAAGGGCTTATAAATGCACGAAGGTGTGATGAAGGCATGGCTAGAATCTTCACATTTAAACGGCGGTAACGTTGCTTATGTTGAAGAGCTTTATGAAGCGTATTTAGACGATGCGACTTCGGTGCCAGAAGAATGGCGAGAAGTGTTCGAACAATTACCAAAAGTTGATGGTGTGGATGTTGAAGTAAAACATTCAGAAGTTCGTTCACAATTTGCGGCGCTTGCTAAAAACAAGCATAGAGAAGTAGTGGTAGCAGAGGGCAGTGGCGGCGACCTTAAACAGGTTAAAGTTCTGCAACTTATTAATGCTTTCCGTTTTCGTGGACACCAAAATGCAAACCTAGATCCACTAGGTATTTGGCAACGAGAACGTGTACGAGATTTAGAGCTAGAATACCACGACTTATCAAATGCTGACTTTGACCGCGAATTTAACGTAGGATCGTTTGCCGTAGGCCGCGATACTATGCCTTTAGGTGAGTTATACCAAGCACTAAAAACTACTTATTGTGGTTCTATTGGCGCAGAGTATATGCACATCACATCAACAGAAGAAAAACGTTGGTTACAACAGCGTTTAGAGTCTGTTCAGTCTAGGCCACAATTCGATAAAAATGAAAAGCTACGTATCCTTAAAGGATTGACAGCGGCTGATGGTCTTGAAAAATATTTAGGGGCTAAGTTCCCGGGTGCTAAGCGTTTCTCACTTGAAGGTGGCGATGCGTTAGTTCCTATGCTTAAAGAGCTTATACACCGCGCGGGTGAAAGTGGCCAAAAAGAAGCCGTAATCGGCATGGCTCACCGCGGACGCTTGAACGTACTTGTGAATGTGCTTGGTAAAAATCCATCAGAATTATTTGATGAATTTGCTGGTAAACACAAAGATACTTTAAGCTCTGGTGATGTTAAGTATCACATGGGTTACTCTTCAGATTTCGCGACCAAAGGTGGCAATGTGCATATGGCACTTGCGTTTAACCCATCGCACTTAGAAATCGTTAATCCTGTGGTTATGGGGTCTGTGCGCGCACGTCTTGATCGTCTAAACGACAAAACTGGCAGCAAAGCACTTCCTATTACTATTCACGGCGACTCTGCAATCGCAGGTCAGGGTGTAGTACAAGAAACGTTTAACTTATCACAAACTAATGCATTTAGTTGTGGTGGTAGCATTCGTATTGTTGTTAATAACCAAGTTGGTTTTACTACAAGCAAGCAAGACGATGTTCGCTCTACTGATTACTGTACTGATATTGCAAAAATGGTTCAATCACCAATCTTCCACGTAAACTCTGATGATCCTGAAGCGGTTGCGTTTGTTACGCAGTTAGCGCTTGATTTTAGAAACCAGTTTAAACGTGACGTTGTGATTGACCTTGTTTGTTACCGTCGCCATGGTCATAACGAAGCTGATGAGCCTAATGCTACACAGCCTGTTATGTATCAAAAGATTAAAAAACACCCAGTTCCTCGCTTGATCTATGCAGATCAGTTAATTTCGGAAGGTTCTTTCACAGAAAACGAAGTGAAAGCACTTGCTGATGATTATCGTAATGGCTTAGACGATGGCAACTGTGTAGTTGAAGAAATTCAACCAGAAACTTCACATTCTTCTGATTGGGCTAAATACGTTGGCCATGATTGGAATGTTGACTACGACGCGAGCGTTTCTGTAGAGAAACTTAAAGAGCTCGGTAATATTGTCGCAAGCTACCCTGAAGACCACAAAGCGCAATCTCGTGTTAAGAAAATATACGATGATCGTAAAGCTATGGCAGCCGGTGAAAAAGCACTTGATTGGGGTATGGCAGAGACTTTAGCGTATGCAACTATTGCAGCTGAAGGCACTGATATTCGCCTAACAGGTCAAGACTCTGGCCGTGGTACCTTCTTCCATCGTCATGCCGTTGTTCACGGTCAACAAGACGGTGCAACATACTTACCACTGCAAAACATTAGTGAAGATCAAGGTACGTTTGAAGTATTTGATTCGGTGCTATCTGAAGAAGCGGTATTAGCATTTGAATATGGTTATGCAACAGCAGAGCCGACCTCACTTGTTTTATGGGAAGCGCAATTTGGTGATTTCGCCAATGGTGCACAAGTTGTTTTTGATCAATTCTTAAGTTCAGGTGAGCAAAAGTGGGGTCGTTTATGTGGCCTGACATGTTTGCTACCACATGGTTATGAAGGCCAAGGTCCTGAGCATAGCTCTGCACGTCTTGAGCGCTTTTTACAGCTGTGTGCTGATCATAATATGCAAGTATGTGTACCATCTACACCGGCACAAGTTTATGCAATGCTGCGTCGTCAATCGGTTAGACCTCTTCGTCGCCCATTGATTGTTATGACGCCAAAATCATTGCTTCGTCACCCATTAGCTACATCATCGCTTGAAGAACTATCAGAGGGCGTATTCCACAATGTGATCGATGAAATTGATGATATTGATGCTAAGAAAGTAGAACGTGTTGTATTTTGTAGTGGTAAAGTTTACTACGAATTATTACAAGAGCGTCGTAAACTTGAGCAAGACAACATTGCTATTGTTCGTGTTGAACAGCTATACCCGTTCCCACATGACGAAATGAAGACGATTATTGAACGTTATCAGCATGTTACTGATTTTGTATGGTGTCAGGAAGAGCCGCAAAACCAAGGTGCTTGGTATTGTTCTCAACATCACTTTATTGATGCAATTCCACAAGATGCAAAATTAAAATATGCTGGTCGTAAAGCTTCAGCATCACCTGCATGTGGTTATATGTCAGTACATACTAAAGAACAACAAGCGCTCGTTGCCGACGCGCTTACTATAGAAAAGAAAGGATAAGCAATGAGCACAGAGATTAAAGTTCCTGTTCTTCCTGAGTCGGTTGCAGATGCTTCCGTTGCTACATGGCATGTAAGTGTTGGCGACAAAGTAAGCCGTGACCAAAACTTAGTAGATATTGAAACAGACAAAGTGGTTTTAGAAGTAGTTGCACAAAACGATGGTGTAATCACTGAAATTTCACAAGAAGAGGGTGCTACGGTACTTGGCGACCAAGTGATCGGTTTAATTGGCGATGCAGATGAAGCACCGGCAACTAAAGAGTCAAAAGAAGATGACTCAGCATCAGATAAATCAGAAGACGCGCCTGCGGCGCAATCAGCACCAGCATCAGAAGGTAAAGAAGTGGATATTAAAGTACCTGTACTTCCAGAATCAGTTGCAGATGCAACAATTGCTACTTGGCATGTTCAACCAGGTGACGCGGTAACACGCGACCAAAACTTGGTAGATATTGAAACAGATAAAGTTGTACTTGAAGTTGTTGCCCAAGAAGACGGCGTTATGGGTGAAATAATCCATGACGAAGGCGATACCGTTCTTGGTGAGCAAGTAATTGGTAAGGTAAAAGCAGGCGCTGCACCAGCTAAATCTGAAGCTAAAGCGGATGCACCAGCAGCCAAAGAAGAAAGCTCAAGCGATAGTTCAGATGTGTTAACGCCATCAGTGCGTCGTTTAATTGCTGAGAAAGGCCTTGATGCTTCAAAAATAAAAGGTTCAGGTAAAAATGGCCGTGTGACTAAAGAAGATGTAGATCAATTCTTAAAAGCACCTGCTCCAGCAGCAAAAGCAGAAGCAGCACCAGCAGCACCAATGGGTGACCGTACTCAAAAACGTGTGCCTATGACACGTTTACGTAAAACGATTGCTAATCGTCTTCTTGAAGCGAAAAATTCAACTGCAATGTTAACAACGTTTAACGAAGTTAATATGAAACCAATTATGGATCTTCGTAAGCAGTACCAAGAAGTATTTGAAAAGCGTCACGGTATCCGTTTAGGCTTCATGTCTTTCTATGTGAAAGCGGTAACTGAAGCGTTAAAGCGTTTCCCAGATGTAAATGCATCAATTGATGGTGATGATATTGTTTATCACAACTATTTCGACATCAGTATTGCTGTTTCTACGCCACGCGGCCTAGTAACGCCAGTACTTAAAGATTGTGACAAATTATCAGTTGCAGAAATCGAAAAAGGTATTCGTGAACTAGCTCTTAAAGGTCGTGATGGCAAGCTAACACTTGACGACATGACTGGCGGTAATTTCACTATTACTAACGGTGGTGTATTCGGCTCATTACTATCAACACCAATCATTAACTTACCGCAGTCTTCAATCTTAGGTATGCACAAAATCCAAGATCGTCCAATGGCTGTTAATGGTAAAGTTGAAATCTTACCTATGATGTATTTAGCGTTATCTTACGATCATCGCCAAATCGATGGTAAAGAATCAGTTGGTTTCTTAGTAACAATTAAAGAGTTACTTGAAGATCCAACACGTTTACTGCTAGATGTTTAATTAAGTAGTATGAAATATAAGCTGTGAGTTAAAATCACAGCTTTTTTTTTGCGCCTAAGGTCATACTGGGGTTTTCATGTAGCGCCATGAGATCTATACTAGGCACGCAATTTGGGATAGTTGTTTATTTGCATAAATATTCAGCTCTTTTAATATAAAAAATTGGATAAAGCATCATGAATTTGCATGAGTATCAGGCAAAACAACTTTTTGCCGAATATGGTTTACCAGTTTCTCAAGGTTTCGCTTGCGATACACCTGAAGAAGCTGCAGCAGCTGCTGAAAAAATTGGCGGCGATATGTGGGTTGTTAAAACTCAGGTTCACGCAGGTGGACGTGGTAAAGCTGGCGGTGTAAAGCTAGTTAAAACTATCGACGAAGTTAAAGCGTTTGCAGCTAACTGGTTAGGTAAAAACCTAGTTACTTACCAAACAGACGAGAAAGGCCAGCCAGTTGCTAAAATTTTAGTAGAAAGCTGTACAGATATCGCAAACGAACTGTACCTAGGTGCTGTTGTTGACCGTGCTTCTCGTAAAGTTGTGTTCATGGCGTCTACTGAAGGCGGCGTTGAAATTGAAACTGTTGCTGAAGAAACACCAGAACTTATCCACAAAGCTGAGATTGATCCTTTAGTAGGTCCTCAAGCTTACCAAGCTCGTGAGCTTGGTTTTAAATTGGGTCTTAACCCAACACAAATGAAACAGTTCGTTAAGATCTTTATGGGTCTTGGCAACATGTTCAACGATTTCGATTTCGCATTACTTGAAATCAACCCACTAGTAATCACAGATGAAGGTAACCTTCACTGTCTAGATGGTAAAATTGGTATCGATGGTAATGCACTTTACCGTCAACCTAAAATCCGTGAAATGCACGATCCATCTCAAGAAGATGCACGTGAAGCTCACGCAGCAAGCTTCGAGCTTAACTACGTAGCCCTAGATGGTAACGTAGGTTGTATGGTTAACGGTGCAGGCCTAGCAATGGGTACTATGGACATCGTAAACCTACACGGTGGCAAGCCAGCTAACTTCCTAGATGTTGGTGGCGGCGCGACTAAAGAACGTGTTTCTGAAGCATTCAAAATCATCCTTTCAGATGACAACGTTAAAGCTGTTTTAGTTAACATCTTCGGCGGAATCGTTCGTTGTGACATGATTGCTGAAGGCATCATTGGCGCAGTTAAAGAAGTAGGTGTAACAGTTCCAGTAGTTGTACGTTTAGAAGGTACTAATGCTGAATTAGGCCGTGAAGTACTTGCTAAGTCTGATCTTAACATCATCGCTGCTGAATCATTAACAGACGCGGCTGAAAAAGTTGTTGCTGCTGCGGAGGGCAAATAATGTCTGTATTAATCAATAAAGATACAAAAGTTATCTGTCAAGGTTTCACTGGTGGTCAAGGTACTTTCCACTCAGAGCAAGCGCTTGAGTACGGTACACAAATGGTTGGTGGTGTAAGCCCAGGTAAAGGCGGTCAAACGCACCTTGGTCTTCCAGTATTTAACACAGTACGTGACGCTGTAGAAGCAACAGGTGCAACTGCATCTGTGATTTACGTACCAGCACCTTTCTGTAAAGATGCAATCTTAGAAGCTATCGATGCTGGTATCGAGCTGATTGTTTGTATCACTGAAGGTATTCCTACACTTGATATGGTTGACGTTAAAGTTAAACTAGATCAAACAGGTACTCGTATGATCGGTCCAAACTGTCCAGGTGTTATCACTCCTGGTGAGACTAAGATTGGTATCATGCCTGGTCACATCCACAAGCCTGGTAAAGTAGGTATTGTTTCTCGTTCTGGTACGTTAACGTACGAAGCAGTTAAGCAAACTACAGATGCTGGTTTTGGTCAGTCTTCTTGTGTTGGTATTGGTGGTGATCCAATTCCTGGTACTAACTTTATCGACGTTCTAGAATTGTTCGAAAAAGATCCACAAACTGAAGCAATCGTAATGATTGGTGAAATTGGTGGTACTGCAGAAGAAGAAGCTGCAGAGTACATCAAAGCTAACGTTACTAAACCTGTTGTTTCTTACATTGCTGGTGTTACTGCACCAGAAGGTAAGCGTATGGGTCACGCTGGCGCAATCATCGCTGGTGGTAAAGGTACTGCTGATGAGAAATTTGCTGCATTAGAAGCTGCGGGCGTAAAAACTGTACGTTCACTTGCTGAAATCGGTAAAGCACTAAAAGAAAAAACAGGCTGGTAATCAGCGTTTATTCTTTAAAAAAGGCTCGCAATTGCGAGCCTTTTTGTTATCTAGAGTTCAGATTAATTAATATGGGTAACTTATATGCTGAAAAAAGCGCACAGATAAATCTTGGCGTTGCTTATTAATTGCTAACTCCTCACATAAGCCATGTATGGCTTTTTCAACTTGATTCATAAAACGACCATAGCCAATTTCATGTTTATTATGCTCAGCTGCAACAATGACAAAATGCAGTGTTTCGACTAATTTATCGGCTTCAAAAAATACTTTTATTTGCGGGGTTGAGTCTTCTATATCAAAACTTATTTTTTGTAGCTCTTCATTTCCTTCATTTCTATCGACTTGGCTGTTGCGTATTATTGGCATTGCGCCATTAGCAACCATTGCAGCGTGGGTGAGTTTATTGTCTTCACATAACTGGGTAAATAGTTTTGAAAAGTGGGTGTAGAACGGCTGATAAGTTTGGCTGTTAATCTCACTTTGAAACTGCGTTTTAATATTACGAGTTATCGGTATCGAAAAAGTGACATAGGTCATTTCTGCGTGTGTGCTTGGTATCTCGCATTGTCTTGATTGATAACGAGGATATAAACTTCTTAATTTATAACCGTAACTTTCTTTATTGCCTTTTTCTTTAGCGAATAAATCATAGGTCAAATGCTGATGATCACGCAATTTAAAGCTCGGTTGCTCTACAAATAATTGCTGTTGTAAAAGATCCAATACTTTTTGTACATTATTATGAAATTGGGCGGAGTGAGCGCGAATATCATCCCCAGTGGCTAAAAACAGTAAGCGAATCTTTTTGCTTTGCTGATCTTCGGTGTAATGAAGTTTATGTGCTTCATGGTAACGAGGATTATAGAAAAACAACATTTGCTTATCGGTTTCAAGTTGATAAGACTCATCATGAAATCGCACGACCGGCAGTTTATCATTGGCGAGTAAATGCACATTGTGAAGTTCATATTCATCACAAGCGGCAAATAGTTGGCGAGCAATACGCTGATAACACGCATTAATATTACTAAAGCTCTTATAAAACTCATCGTTTGGCGTGATTTCAGCTAATAAATAATGGTTTGCTCTAGCATTGCTTGGGATATAAACACGGTGTTGATTTAATGAAGCCATCTTTCGTTCCTGTAAGTTGGGTTTATTTTTATACTATAGAATGCTTTGATGACTTAAATATTGCGCTAAAACAAATTTTGTTCATAAACTATCCCTTATTAAACAAACTTTGCTAATTACCAGCATAAACCCGTATCTATTACTGTATGTTACGCTTGGTTTTTGTAATAATGCATTAGTTTTGTTATCACGCAATATACAGAGGTTTATACTCCTATGGCGGAAATCGAGAATCGCCCAAGTAACTTTATTAGAACCCGAATTGATGAAGATTTAGCAAGTGGAAAACATGCCACAACGCATACCCGTTTTCCACCAGAACCAAATGGCTTTTTACATATTGGCCATGCAAAATCAATTTGCCTAAATTTTGGTATCGCCAAAGACTATAACGGTTTATGTAACCTTCGTTTTGACGATACAAACCCAGAAAAAGAAGATATTAACTACGTTAATTCAATTAAAGAAGACGTACAGTGGTTAGGGTTTAATTGGGATGGTGAGATTAAATATTCGTCAAACTATTTTGATGTGCTTTACGGCTATGCAGTTGAGTTAATTGAAAAAGGTTTAGCGTATGTGTGTTTTTTAACTGCCGATCAAGCACGTGAATACCGTGGCACATTAAAAGAGCCAGGTAAGAATAGCCCTTATCGCGATACTTCGATTGAAGAAAACCTCGCATTATTTGAAAAGATGCGTAATGGCGAATTTAAAGAAGGTGAATGTGTTCTACGTGCTAAAATTGATATGGCCAGCTCATTTATGGTGCTGCGCGATCCAATTATTTACCGCGTTCGTTTTGCACATCATCACCAAACAGATGATAAATGGTGCATTTACCCAATGTACGACTTCACGCATTGTATTTCTGATGCGCTAGAAGGTATAACACATTCATTATGTACCTTAGAATTCCAAGATAACCGTCGTCTTTACGACTGGGTTCTTGATAATATCAGCCTTGAGTGCCACCCACAGCAAATTGAATTTTCACGGTTAAACCTTGAATACACAATTATGTCAAAGCGTAAGCTTAATGACTTAGTGGTAAATAACAAGGTAGAAGGGTGGGATGACCCGCGTATGCCAACGATTGCGGGTCTTCGTCGTCGAGGTTATACACCGGCTTCAATTCGTGAGTTTTGTTTACGTATTGGTATTACTAAACAAGAAAATATGGTTGAAATGGGTATGCTTGAAGCGTGTATCCGTGATGATTTAAACGAAAATGCACCGCGTGCGATGGCTGTACTTGATCCGGTTAAAATCGTGATTGAGAATTATGAAGCCGACACTGTTGAAACATTGTCAGTTGCTAATCACCCAAATAAAGAAGAAATGGGTCGTCGTGATGTGCCTTTTACCCGTGAAATTTTTATTGAACGTGAAGATTTCCGCGAAGAAGCAAACAATAAGTTCAAACGTTTAGTACTTGATAAAGAAGTACGCTTACGTGGCGCTTATGTAATTAAAGCAGAGCGTGTTGAAAAAGACGATAACGGTGAAATTACCACTATTTACTGTACTTACGATCCTGAAACATTAGGTAAAAACCCAAGCGATGGGCGTAAAGTAAAAGGGGTGATCCATTGGGTATCTGCACCAGAGTCGGTAACAGCAGAAGTGCGTTTATATGACCGTCTGTTTAGTGTGCCTAACCCTGCAGCAGCAGAAGATTTTGAAAGCACATTAAACCCAGAGTCGTTAGTTGTTATTAATAATGCAAAACTAGAACCTTCACTGGCAAATTCACAGCCTGAGCAAGGTTTCCAGTTTGAGCGTACTGGTTACTTCTCTCGTGATAGTAAATCTGAGAATGTGGTATTTAATCAAACTGTGGGTCTGCGCGACTCATGGGCTAAAATAGATCAGAAGTAATTCTGTTCTATTTTAGACACAAAAAAACCTGCTTTTAGCAGGTTTTTTATGCAATTAATAAAAATTAACTGTTGTTTTGTGCAAACGCCTTACATGCGTCTTTATCTTCACACTCACCGTATAGGTAAAGAGAGTGGTTAGTTAGCTTAATACCGTTTTCTTCAGCAATCTCGAGTTGACGACGTTCAATTAAGTCATCTTCAAACTCAACAACCTTGCCACACTTTAAACACACTAAGTGGTCATGGTGAGTACTGCCAGAAAGTTCAAATACAGACTTGCCACCTTCAAAATGATGACGGCTAACAATACCCGCATCATCAAATTGATTTAAAACACGGTAAACAGTCGCAAGACCAATTTCTTCGCCTAGATCTAATAAAACCTTGTAAACATCTTCAGCGCTTATGTGTTGGTTATCTGGAGATTGAAGAATCTCTAAAATTTTAATACGCGGTAAAGTTACCTTTAGCCCGGCTTTTTTAAGTTCCAAGTTATGATCAGTCATTAAATCTGTCTCAATTTTATTTAGTTATACTAGACATCTTGCAAGATGTACTCGTCACAATAACAGTTAGGATAACGTGCCTTTGCAGGAAGTGCAAAGAACAATTGATCTATATCAATATTAACGCGGAAAATGCTAACTGTTTGATAATATTTTAAACAGTTAGCATAAAAAGGGAGGGTTAATCTGCTAACTCACTTAAGCACATTTCATCATATACCTGAGCACACCATTGTTTAACGCGTTGCTCAGTCAATTCAGGCTGGCGGTCTTCATCAATACCTAAGCCAACGAAATGCTTGTCATCCGCCATACCTTTTGATGCTTCAAAATCATAGCTGTCAGTTGGCCAATGACCAACAACAATAGCACCACGCTCTGTTACGATATCGTTGATCATACCCATTGCATCTAAGAAGTATTCTGCATAGTCTTCTTGGTCGCCACAGCCAAAAATAGCCACTAGCTTACCTTCAAAGCTTACTTCTTCAAGCTCAGGAAAAAAGTCATCCCAATCACACTGCGCTTCGCCATAGTACCAAGTTGGAATGCCGAATAAGATCAGATCAAATTCAGCTATCTCTTCTTTAGAGCTTTTTGCAATGTCATGCACAGCAACGAGCTTTTTACCCAATTCTTTTTGGATCATTTTAGCTACGTGTTCTGTGTTACCTGTATCACTTCCGAAAAAAATGCCTACACTTGCCATGGATTTAAACCTTTTATCTATCAATAGCCAATCTTTCTTGTAAAATTGTTTCGATCAACGCACTACGGCTAATATTTTGTGCATCTGCCATATCACTCAAAGCTTGATACAGCTGTGACGAAACTTTAAATTCAACACGCTTTAAGCCACGTGCTTTATCTCTTTTTATTTGATTACGTTTATTGACCTTTAACTGCATATCCCGTGGAAGGGGATTGGTTTTCGGCCTACCTGGACGTTTCTCGTATTCAAATAAATCAAGCGTTGTTCTATCTGTTTCTGACTTGGCCATGCTTAACCTACACCCGCACCTTGCCAAAATACCTGAATAAGTCCTTTGGCAATAAAGCCAGAACAACCTAAAAAAAGTACCAGCCACACAATATAACGACCAAATTTAGGCACATTGCCGCTTTTCAGTACGTCTTTAATTGCCAAGCCGATAAAAATAAAAATACCTGCTAAGCCAAAATACAACCCTAAGGTATCAAATTCGTTAATAAACTGACTGACCATCGACGTATAACCTTTAAATTAAACGGCGCGTACTATAGCACATAAATCTTTAATTATTTAGTGTGATAAATCAAAAACACGCCACAAAAATAACATTAAACTGCAGTTAAAAAATCATTGATTGCTTTGTTTACAGCCTGTGGTTTTTGGGCATGCAACCAATGACCCGCACCATGGATGATTTTTGCACTTACATTTTTAAACAGCGAATTAATTGCTTCACGGTGCTCAGCTAATATGTAGTCAGAGTCATTACCTTTAATAAACAGAGTTTCGCATAAACAAGAATTATTTGCATTAATGTTGTCGGTAATTGTTGAATATTTATTATCAAGCACTGATAAATTGAATCGCCATACAAATTTCCCTGCATCATTTTTATATAAACTCTTCAATAAAAACTGACGTACTCCTAACTCTTCTATATACGGTTGCATTACTAAATCAGCTTGCTTTCTATCACTAATATCGGCATTTTTTACTGCATTTAATGCCTCAATGATTTGGGTATGACGAGCCGGGTAGCTAACTGGGGCGATATCAAGTACCACTAATTTATTGACCAATTCGCTATGGGTTAATGCAACTTGCATTGCCACTTTACCGCCCATGGAATGCCCTACAAGGTGGGCTTTTTGTATTTTCAATTTCGCCATTAATTCCACAATGTCATTGGCCATGGCTAGGTAATCCATTTCATCACTGTGTGGGGAAAGGCCATGGTTACGTAAATCGACATTGGTTACGCAAAAGTGTTCACTTAATGGTTTTGCAATCACATTAAGGTTTTCTAATGAGCCAAACAGTCCATGGATCAAAACAACATCAGGACCTTGACCAATTTGTTTGTAATTTAATTGCATAAACGTCTCCCATAATTTTGCGCATAGTTTGCCGAGCATTAACTAAAAAAGCAAAAAATACAGATATTATTTAAACGCTGGATGCAAAATACCTAGCTCTCTGATTATTTGGTCATTATTAATTATATGTTTAGGGTAGCGTGGGTTGTAACTCGCATTTCTAACTGGATTGGGTATATACCCAAACCATCACAAGATACAGAATTCAGCGTTTCACCGGGGCTTAATATCAAGGCGTTAGTTTGCAACAATGGCAATCCCTTTTAAAAATTAACAACGATGAGAGTAAGTTCCTGTTAAACGCCCAGAGGGTTGGTTTAAAAGCGATTTATACTGCGTTATTGGTTTTAGCAATAGAATGACTATTGTTTGCAATCAATGCCTTGCCTAAATTGCTTTTAATTCCAACTGAAACTCGCATCTTGAGGTGATTTGGGTATAATCATATCGAAAGAAAAATGTTACCCGTAATGACAGGAAGAACATGAAACAAATCGACATAGACGACGAGTTATATCAGTACATTGCTAGCAATACCCAGAGTATTGGTGAAAGTGCATCGACTATTTTACGTCGTTTATTAAATCTCAGCGGCGAAAAAATTCACACTACAAAATCAGACACTGATCATAAAAATGAAACTGTTAGTGTGTCTAATCCATCTGAAGAACAACAAGTTGCTGCCGTTGAACAGCCAGCCTCTGTGGCGAAACCGCCGGTAAATAAAAAGAATGCGAACGTATTTAATATTTTAAATAAAGAAGAGCTGGCAATGCAAAAAGGTGTTGTTGGTCGTTTCTTATTTATATTAAGTGCATTTTACCGAACGCACAAAACTGACTTTTCAGCAGTGCTTGATATCAAAGGCCGCGATCGTGTTTATTTTGCGACCAGTAAAGAAGACTTAGTGAATAGCGGTAGTAGTATGAACCCTAAAAACATCACCGATAGTGAATATTGGGTGATGACTAATTCAAATACGACACGTAAAAAAATGATGCTGCATGAAGTTGCACTTAGCTTGGGCTATAGCAATGAGCAAGCTGAAAAAATTCGTGATTATCTTTAAGGAAATACCATGGCAATTCATTCCGGCGCAGGGAAAACTGCACCACAATCGGTTTTAGTGAATGTACCAAAGTTAGTGTCTGCGTATTATTTAAATGAGCCTGATCTAGAGCAAAACCCTGAGCATTGTGTTGCCTTTGGCACCTCAGGGCACCGTGGTTGTGCGTATGATGTGAAATTTAATGAATCCCACATATTATCAATCACCCAAGCTATTTGTGATTACAGAAAACAAAACGATATATTCGGCCCATTATTTTTGGGTAAAGACACCCACGCATTAAGCGAAGCGGCCTTTAACTCAGCAATAGAAGTACTCGTTGCTAACGAAGTGCAAGTGATCACCCAAGAAAATGGCGACTTCACACCAACACCAGTAATTAGCCACGCTATTGTTAGTTATAATAAAAATCACCCAAATGAATTGGCCGATGGCATTGTCGTTACTCCGTCTCATAATCCTCCTGAAGATGGCGGGTTCAAATATAACCCACCTAATGGCGGTCCTGCAGATACAGATGTAACAAAATGGATTGAAGATAGAGCCAATCAGCTTTTAATGGAAGACTTAGTTGAAGTAGAACTGTTTCCATTTGCTAAAGCGTCGCGTTCTGGTTTTATCCGCTATGAAGATTTAATGACACCGTACATCAATGATCTTGAAAACATTGTTAATTTAAAAGCGATTAGTGATGCTGGTATTAAAGTAGGTATCGATCCATTAGGTGGTTCAGGCATCAACTTTTGGCCAGTGATTGCTAAAAAATATAATCTAGATTTAACCGTTGTAAATGATAGTGTTGATCCGCGTTTTGCATTTATGCCACTTGATAAAGATGGCAAAATTCGTATGGATTGCTCATCACCTTATTCAATGGCGAATTTAATTGCCCTTAAAGATGATTTTGATCTATCGATAGGCAATGACCCTGATTATGACCGTCATGGCATAGTAACACCTGATGGATTAATGAATCCAAATCACTTTTTAGCAGTAGCAATTGATTATTTACTAACGCATCGTGACTGGGATGCCGGTGTTGAAATTGGTAAAACCCTCGTTTCTAGCTCAATGATTGATAAAGTCACTGAGCGTAATAAGCGTAAAGTAAAAGAAGTACCCGTTGGTTTTAAATGGTTTGTTGAGGGGTTAAATAAAGGCAAGTTGGCTTTTGGTGGTGAAGAAAGCGCTGGGGCAGCCTTCTTACGTTTTGATGGCACCGTGTGGTGTACAGACAAAGATGGCTTTATCATGGGGCTACTTGCTGCTGAAATTCTTGCAGTTACAGGTAAAACACCGTCTACGTTATATAAAGAACTAGAGCAAGAATTTGGTGCACCAATTTATAAACGTTTAGATGCGCCAGCGACGCCTGAGCAAAAATCACGTTTAAAAGCGCTCAGTGCTGACGATGTTAAAGCCGATACCTTAGCCGGTGAGCCAATTATGCAGAAACTTACTCATGCGCCAGGTAATAATGCAGCAATTGGTGGTTTAAAAGTAGTAACTGAAAGTGGCTGGTTTGCTGCTCGTCCGTCAGGTACTGAAGATATATATAAAATATATCTAGAATCATTTAAAGGCGAAGAGCATTTAGCCTTATTAGAAAAAGAAGCTAAAAAACTGGTTGATTCAGTAATTAGCTAATCTGCAATTAAAATTAAAAACGGCTGATTTATTCAGCCGTTTTTGTATCTACAATTTATAAAACAAAAAGGGCTTTATAGTGATGTCAGCCACTTCAGAATATATTAATCAATTAAAACAAGATGGTGATTTTTTAACGCTTTCTCGAAACCATGAATGGCATTTGGATGCAGGCCAATTTACCCTTAGTAATAATACGCAAGTAACCGTGCATGATACCGGTGTAATTGAATTTGAGCCTGATTGTATAACGTCAAAGAATGTGGTGCTTTCAAGTGCAATTCATGGCAATGAAACAGCCCCAATAGAAATTTGCGATGAACTGATTAAACACATTATTAGTGGAAAACTTGAATTACAACAACGGGTTTTATTTATTTTTGGTAACCCTCAGTCAATTAATATTGGTAAACGCTTTGTAGAAGAGAACTTAAATCGCTTATTTAATGGGCACCACACTGTTGATGGTATCGCGATGAACGACGAACGTGTTCGTGCTGCAAAACTTGAACAGTACGTTAGCGATTTTTATGCACGCTCAGAGCAGGGCACATATCGCTGTCATTATGATTTACATACCGCTATTCGTGGCTCAAAAAATGAGAAGTTTGCTGTTTACCCATTTTTACATGGCAAGCCGTGGAAAAAGTCGCAACTGCAGTTTTTATTGAGTTGCGGAGTAAATACGGTATTAATGATGAAATCACCGGCTACCACGTTTAGCTACTATTCATCGTTTGTGCATGGGGCTGATTCGTTTACCGTTGAGCTTGGCCAGGTAAAACCTTTTGGTGAAAACGACATGTCGCGCTTTGCAAAAACTAAGCAAACATTAACTGCATTAATTAGTCAAAAAGAAGTGGAATACCCTAAATTTAATGCAAGTGACTTTGAGTTGTTTTCTGTTCATCGCACAATTAACCGCACAGAGCAAAACTTTAGCTTCCCGTTTTCTGATGATGCCGAGAACTTTACAGGCTTTGCAAAGGGTGAGCTTTTAGCAACTGATGGTGATAATGCAATTTATGCGGACGTAGAAGGGGAAGCGATTATTTTTCCTAACGCACAAGTTGCTATTGGACAACGTGCACTATTAACGGTTGTGCCTATGCAGGTGGATAGTCGTTTTAGATAATTCAACACATCAGACCACTTGTTATGAAAGTTTAACCAACTGATTAATAAGTGGTTAATTATATGTATAGTTAACTTGCCAGTTTTTTGCTCAATATTTACTTTTGTTTGGTCACAGTTTTGTTGAATAACACTTTACGTTAACGTAAAGTGTTGGCAGCTTTAATTAAATACAGTGCAGATGTTGCAAAGTTTATTCAGCAACAATCACCCATAATAATAATTTAAAGGGGCACTGTGATACCGACAACAAGAGAAGGTAGGTTATGAGTAATCCCAATAACGTATCGCTGAATATTAACCATGAGCTTGAGTTTATCGACGGTCACGCGCTTAATATTCCAACCCTTAGTATTTTAACTGAGGACGGCGACATTCATCCTAGTGCTCCTGCACCTGACATTTCTAAACAAACCGCTATTAAATTATACGAAACCATGCGTTTTATTCGTTTATTGGATGAACGTATGCAGGGTGCTCAACGCCAAGGCCGTGTTAGCTTTTACATGCAGTGTTTAGGTGAAGAAGCGGCGGTAACAGCCTCTGCGGCAGCCCTTGATCAAGATGATATGATTATGGCGCAATACCGTGAGCAAGCGGCGTTGCACTACCGTGGTTTTACGCTTGACCAATTTATGAATCAGATGTTTTCTAACGAACTAGATCTTGGTAAAGGCCGTCAAATGCCGATCCATTACGGTTCTAAAGCACTTAACTACATGACAATTTCATCGCCATTAGGAACTCAAATCCCACAGGCCACCGGTTATGCATACGGTCAAAAAGTAAAACATATCGATGCTAAAACAGGTGAACTAGCAAGCACTATTGATAACGTCACCATTTGTTATTTTGGTGAAGGTGCCGCTTCAGAAGGTGATTTTCACGCAGGTCTTAACATGGCTGCAGTGCACAAGGCACCGGTTATCTTTTTTGCACGTAACAATGGTTATGCTATTTCTACCCCAGCTGATGAACAATTTAAAGGTGATGGTATTGCATCGCGTGGCGTAGGGTATGGTATTAAAACCATACGTGTTGATGGCAGCGATGCACTCGCTGTTTATGCAGCAACTAAAAAAGCCCGAGAAATTGCAGCAACCCAAGGTGAACCTGTACTTATTGAATCGATAGCTTATCGTTTAGGCGCGCACTCAACGTCAGATGATCCTAGTGGCTACCGTTCAAAAGATGAAGAAGCAAACTATAAAGCGTGCCCAATAGAGCGCTTTAGAAAATGGCTAGTAAAACAAAACTGGTTAGATGACGCAGAAGATATAAAAGCGAAAGAAACAATTCGTGATGATATTTTGGCGGCACTTAAACGCGCTGAAGTAATTGATAAACCAGCCTTAGAAGAGCTGATTTCTGATGTGTACGATACACCAATTCCATCTTTACAACGCCAATATGATGAGCTTAAAACACATATAAAAGCCCATCCTGATGCCTACCCAACAACAGCAGGGAGAATTAAGTAATGGCTAAAATGAACATGCTACATGCAATTAATTCTGCTTTAGATATCACTATGAATGAGCACCCTCAAGCGTGTATTTTTGGTGAAGACGTTGGTTATTTTGGCGGTGTTTTTAGAGCAACATCAGGCTTACAAGAAAAATACGGTAAGCACCGAGTATTCAACACGCCGCTTACAGAGCAAGGCATTTTAGGTTTTGCTAACGGATTGGCCGCATTTGGTGCACCAGCGCTTGCTGAGATTCAATTTGCTGATTACATCTTTCCTGCGTTTGATCAAATTGTAAATGAATCTGCTAAGTTTCGCTACCGTAGCGGTAATGAATTTAACGTAGGTAATCTAACAATACGAACACCTTACGGTGGCGGTATTGCTGGTGGTTTGTATCACTCGCAATCACCAGAAGCATATTTTGCTCATACGCCAGGGTTAAAAATTGTCGTGCCGCGTAATCCTTATCAAGCTAAAGGCTTACTACGCGCATGTATTAAAGACGATAACCCAGTGCTATTTTTTGAGCCAAAACGCTTATATCGCGCATCTACGGGTGAAGTGCCAGAAGAAGATTACAGCATTGAACTAGGCAAAGCCGAAGTGGTTCAAGAGGGCACTGACGTTACTTTATTGGCGTGGGGGGCACAAATGGAAATTGTAGAAGCAGCTGCTAAACAAGCCAGAGAACAAGGTATAAGCTGTGAGGTAATTGACCTTCGCAGTATTCTACCATGGGATGTTGAAACGATTGCTAAGTCAGTGACAAAAACAGGCCGGCTTATTGTTAGTCATGAAGCGCCTATTACCAATGGTTTTGGCGCCGAAATTGCGGCAACCATCGCTCAAGAGTGTTTCTTGCATTTAGAGTCACCTATTTTACGTGTATGTGGTTTAGATACACCATACCCGCTGGCGCTTGAAAAAGAATATGTTCCAGATGCATTGAAAGTAATGGCCGCAATTAAACAATCAGTGAACTTTTAGGGGTTTCCATGGCTAAAGATTTTATATTACCCGACATTGGTGAAGGCATTGTTGAATGCGAAGTAGTCGAATGGCTGGTACAAGAAGGTGATACAGTAAAAGAAGATCAGCCTATTTGTGATGTGATGACAGATAAGGCCTTAGTGCAAATTCCTGCGGTACACGATGGGGTGATCACTAAGCTACATTGCAAAAAAGGCGATATTGCTAAAGTGCATGCGCCGTTATTTGCAATGGATGTTGCCGGGGAAGCACCCAGCGAAAAGACTGAAACATCATCTGCACCAACATCTACTCGTGAACACTTAGAAGATTTTATCTTACCCGATATTGGTGAAGGTATTGTTGAGTGTGAAATTGTAGAGTGGTTAGTAGCAGAAGGCGATGAGATTGAAGAAGACCAAGCTGTTTGTGATGTAATGACTGATAAAGCGTTGGTACAGATACCGGCTAAATATACCGGTACTGTACAAAAGCTATATTATCAAAAAGGTGAAATTGCCAAAGTACATAGCCCGTTGTTTCAAATGACCATAGCAGGTCAAGCTGCAAAAGAAGATGTTGATGTTAATCAAGCGGTCGTAAAAGCACAAAGCAATGCAACTACCGATTCACCGGCTAAACAAACACAACCACAAACTGCGATTGTTAACGAAAAAGCAGTTGCCTCACCTGCGGTTAGACGTAAAGCGCGAGAGCTTGATGTAGATTTAACTTGCGTACCAGGCAGTGGTAAAAATGGTCGTATTTATAAACAAGATATTGAAGCATTTATAAAAAATGAAGTGCCATCTGGTATGGATACTTCTGAGCTTAACAAGCCACAAGCTTCTGAGAGTAAAAAAACCAGCAGTACTGAACATACAGCGAGCACAGGTGGAACGCGAACAGAAGCGATTAAAGGTATTAAAGCGGCCATGGCAAAACAAATGGTAGCGTCGGTTTCTACTATTCCACACTTTACCTACAGTGATGAAATTGACTTAACTGATTTAATTGCACTTAGAGCTGATCTGAAAGAGCAATATAAAGCACAGGGTGTTAAGTTAACTATGATGCCGTTCTTTATTAAGGCGTTATCGTTGGCAATGAGTCAATTCCCAGTACTTAACTCAAAAGTAAATGATGATTGTAGCGAAATTACTTACTATGACGATCATAACATTGGGGTTGCAGTAGATTCTAAAGTAGGTTTATTAGTGCCTAACATTAAGGCTTGCCAAACAAAAAGTATTGTAGAGGTTGCTAACAGTTTAACTCAGCTTACTGATTCTGCTCGCGAAGGGCGAGTTGCACCTGATGATTTAAAAGGTGGCACTATTAGCATTTCTAACATTGGTGCAATTGGCGGCACTATTGCAACGCCAATCATAAATAAGCCAGAAGTCGCGATTGTTGCACTTGGTAAATTACAGCACCTTCCACGCTTTGATCAGCAAGGGCAGGTAGTTTCACGTGCAATTATGCAAGTAAGTTGGTCAGGTGATCACCGTGTAATTGATGGCGGCACTATAGCGCGCTTTAATAATTTATGGAAAGAATACCTAGAACAGCCAGCTAAAATGATGATGGCAATGCGCTAATTCTTTTTGATGATTTATTAAAAAACTATTTAAAAAACCAGCATAAAGCTGGTTTTTTTCTTTAATAAATTTATATTATTAATTAAGATACAAATGTAACCAAATAGGTAACACTGTACGCCCTTTAGGGAATATAAAAAATAACATTAAGGAAATTTTATGGAACATTATATGAATGCACTGCGTAGCTACGCAGATTTTTCAGGACGTAATCGCCGCAAAGCATTTTGGATGTTTATGTTAATTAATTTGATTTTTTCGCTTTTAACAAGTGTTATAGATGGTATTACAAACACAATGTTTGTAAGCACAATATATAGCTTGGCTTTATTGATTCCTCAACTAAGTGCGGGTGCTCGCCGTCTTCACGATACTAATCGTTCAGGTTGGTGGCAATTACTGTGGCTAGTGCCAGTGATTGGCTGGATCATTTTGATTATCTTCCTAGCGCAAGACTCGCAAGAAGGTGAAAACGATCACGGTGCTAACCCTAAAGAAGTTGAACTACACACTGCTTAATTAGGTAACTTGTAAACATTTTAAGCTCAGCCATTGCTGAGCTTTTTTATGTAAAAAATTAAGTTACAAAGTAATACAGTCCATAACCAACCATCAATGCCGGTATGGCGGTATAAATTGTAGCAATAATGGCCGCTCTGGGTGCCATAGCAATGGCAGGGAAAAGCGCATCGCCATCGTTGGAGATGGCGTTCGCTGCTAAAGCACTAAACGGTATCACACCTTGAATGTATAAAGTGGTGACAATGATTTGCGGTCCACAACCGGGTAAGAAGCCAATTAATACCGCAATTAACGGCGCTAAATAGGCATAATTTACAAACCATGTTTTTAAATCAAGGCCAAACACGGTAACCAATAGTTCAAATAACACAAAGGAGGCAACCACCCACGCAGTTACAAAGTGAGTATCTTGCAGTACTTTTGTTATTTTTGAAGGCGGGCTGCATAGATCGTCTTCTGAGGTTACTTCCTTATAGCTTTCACCTTTTGATGATAGCGCCCACATAAACACAACAAACAATGCCATTAATGCGCCAAAAAAACTGACTGCGGTCACTGTGTGCTTACCAAATTGGCTTAAATCAATATTAAACGCCAGTACAAAAGCAATAAGTAACCCAGGAATAATAGCCATTAACCAAATAGGCTTGCTCAACTTTATTATTTTGGTTGGCAATACAGTCACTGGCTGTGTTTGCTTTTGATTGGTAGGGCATAAATAACCCGTTTTATGTAGTTTATTAACCAGTAAGCCTGTTAGCGTTCCAACGACTAAGCCTATGGCCATTATTGTTAACCCGTCAGTAGGGCGTGTAGCTAATAATAAAAACGCAGCATCACCCATAGTTGCTGTTAATACCGCGACAATAGCCCCAAAGCTTGCTTGTCCCTTGGTAAATTGAGTAACCACAATGATTGCACCACCACAGCCTGGCAGCATACCTAAAAAAGCAGCAAAGCTGACCTCTAACACAGGAGACTTAGCATTTAGATAACGAAGCTCTAGTTGGGGTAAATGATCAATCGCGTAGTAGTAAATAAATAAGGTAGCAGCAACAAACACACTGACTTGAAAAAAAGCATCACTGAGTGCAGTGATTGTTATAGTGCGTAAGGTGGGCAAGGCTAAACAGACTAAAATTAACAGTGGTAAAATTAGGCGTTTATTTTGATGAAAAACACGTTTTGCAGCTGGCGAAATAACTCCTAAATGTTCTGTTAAAAACATACAGTACGACCTAATTAAGAAACTAGATCGCACTGTACTATTTTATTAAATGATAATCAATATCATTTGAGGGGTTGGTTGAAAATGCTTATTTACGTTGAAACTCTGAGTTTTCATTCCAAGTAGGCCATTGAGATTGCTGCGAAATATCAAAACCTACTTTATAAAATAATTGTAAATCTTGAACCGCACCTGATAAATCCCACTCATCGCGATATCTATCACAAGGCTGGTGGTAACAGCCACGCAGTACTAGGCTCATACGCTTGCGGTAATTAGCCGTTTCTTCATCAAACGCTTCTGAACCACCACCAGCATACATAGCAGGTACGCCCATATTGGCAAAGGCAAAGTGATCAGAGCGGTAGTAACCACCTGAAGATGGCTTAGGGTCGCCCGATACTGTTCTGCCTTGCTCTTTTGCAGCCGTTGCTAATAGTTCATCCATTTGCGATTTACCAATACCCACCACACTAATATCTTTTACTTTTCCTAATAGGTTTAAGCTATCCATATTAATATTAGCAACGGTTTTATTTGCCGGAATAACTGGGTTAGCGGCGTAGTATTTTGAGCCAAGCAAACCTTGTTCTTCAGCGGTTACCGCTAAAAAGGTCATTGAGCGGTCAGGGCGTTTACCTAGTTTGGTAAATGCTTCAGCCACTTCGATCATACCGGCTGTACCTGTCGCATTATCGTGGGCACCATTATAAATTTGATCGCCTTTACGATTTTCATCCGTTCCTAAATGATCCCAATGCGCAGAGTAAATAATATGCTCATCTGGCGTTTTACTACCGGGAAGAGTGGCAATAAAGTTATAAGATACCGATTTTTTGATGGTATTTTTTACATTCACAGTGGCAGCTAAATCGCCCATATCTACATGATAAGCGCCTTTAGCTGCTTCTGCTTTAGCAGTATCAAAATCAAGGCCTGCTTTAGTAAATAGCTCTTTTGCTACATCAACAGTAACCCAACCTTCAACAGCAACACGATCGATGTTGTTATTATCTTTTACAAAACCAAACTGCTCGCCACTCCACGAGTTCTCAACCACTGACCAAGGGTAAGAAGCAGGAGCCGTTTCATGAATGATAATAGCGCCCGCTGCACCTTGACGGCTTGCTTCTTCGTATTTATAAGTCCAGCGACCGTAATAGGTCATGGCATCACCGGTAAATAAGTTTGGATCTTTAGTTGCAAAACCAGGATCATTTACCAGCATCACGACGGTTTTACCCTTAACATCTAGGCCTTCGTAATCATTCCAGTTATATTCAGGTGCGTTAACACCGTAGCCGACAAATACTAGCTCTGAATTTTCAATCCCTTCTTGCGCACTTATACGGCTACTACCCATTACCATGTCTTTTTTGTATTGGTAGTCTTTACCGCCAATATTAAGCACCATGTCAGAGTCTGCTTCTAATGATACAAGCGGGACTTCTTGGAAAAAACTATCACCGTTACCCGGTTCAAAGCCCAATGCAGTAAATTCTTTTGTTAAGTAGTCAAGCGTAAGCTTTTCACCTTCAGATGAAGGAGCACGACCACCAAACTCATCAGAGGCTAACACTTTTACATGCTTAGCAATTTCATCGGCTTGAATGCTGTTATAGCCTTTCGCGACATCGTCAGAAGTGATACTTGTTGTTGCACAACCCGCTAGAATCGCGGTTGTGATTAAGGTCAAAGAAAAATAACGTTTCATATTGGCTCTTTTTTTGTTCTAAGTGGCCCTAGTATATGAACTTCTGTTAATTAGAACCAGTTTTTGCGGTAAACTGTTAGGGATAAAAATGTACAGTAAAGGTAACAATGAAGCGTTTTACTCCCCCAGAACAATTTCAAGCAACGAGCCTAAACACAGGGGCATTTGCTCACTTACGTCAGCTGTTTAAAATTCATCAACAACCAGACTGGCCAGAACCTGCGTATTTTGCCCCGTACTTAAATGCCATAAACGCAAATAATCTCCCCATTCGTTTTATCGATGATGCAAAGGTTGACTTTGCTGAGCGCTATTATGAACAAGTTATTTTTGAAACTGGGGAAGTACCTACTCGCCAGCAAAATTGGCATGATCTGTTTGGTGGTTTTATTTGGTGTTTATTCCCAAAAACAAAAGCCCTAATCAATCAGCGTCATGTAGATGAAATAGCAGTCCATGGTTTAAAACAACGCAGTAAACATCGTAACGCATTAACCCTGTTTGACGAGTGTGGCGTAGTTTTAGCTATTAGTGATTCTAATTGGAAAGCATGCTTAAGAGACCACCAATGGAAAACAGCATTTATAACGCATAGAGAGCAGTGGGGTAAAACTATAGCGCCATTCATGTTTGGCCACGCTAATTACGAAATGTTGACCAAACCTTATATTGGGCTCACAGGCAAAGCATTATTTGTGAATGTACCTGATGAAATATTTTGTAAAGATTTAGTAACGCAATATCAGTACCTAGATAAGCAACTTTATGAGATGATTAAAAATGATGATTGTTTAGCCGATAATAAACAGCTTTCACCCTTACCCTTATTAGGTGTTCCTGGTTGGTGTGAGGAGAATAACAATTCATCATTTTACGACAACACGGACTATTTTAGACCGAAACGAAGGACACGAAAATGATAGAAGTCACCGCGCTTAAGAAGAAGTTTAAGCTCACCAAAGATCATAAAAAAAATAAAACAGATGAAGTAGACCCACGCGAAGATAAAGACTTTTTTCATTCAGTAAAAAATGTCAGCTTTAGCTGTGCAAAAGGCGAAGTATTAGGGCTGTTAGGGCCTAATGGCGCGGGTAAAACCACCACCTTAAGAATGATTTCAACCGCTTTAAAACCGGATGATGGCAGTATTACCATTGCCGGAAACGATATAATTAAAAAGCCACTCATTGGGCGTAAATCTATCGGGTTTTTGTCTGGCTCTACTGGTTTATATGGCCGTTTAACGGTAAAAGAAAATATCGAATATTTTGCAAAGCTACATGGCATGAGCAAGCAGGCAATCAAGGCACGCTGTGAAGAATTATTTACCTTACTCGATATGCATAAATTTATTGATAAGCGTGCTGAAAACTTATCAACCGGTATGAAGCAAAAAGCCAATATAGCGCGTGCTGTGGTGCATCACCCAGACGTTGTTATTCTTGATGAGCCAACTACCGGGCTTGATATTATGACCACGCAAACAGTAATTAACTTTATTAAAGGCTTAAAAGCACAAGGCACTCCTGTTATTTTTTCTACGCACCATTTAGATGAAGTTGCGCTTTTATGTGACCGTGTAGCGGTTATTAATGAAGGTGTAAGTTGTTTTGATGGCACCCTCGCTGAATTTAAACAAGCGGGTAACAGCGAAGAATTAAACCAAGCGTTTATGAACATATTAACGGAGAAGCAAGATGTTTGAAGTTTTTAAAAAGGAATTAACCGAGCTGCTACGCGATAAAAAAACCTTGTTGTTCGTGGTAGTATTTCCGATTGTGGTTTTTCCGTTGTTATTTGCTGTGGTTGCGTTTATTTCTTCGCAAGCCGCGCTTGATGCAGAGCAAAAAGTGAATACTTATGCGATTATCAATGGCGACTTTGCCCCAGAATTTACTGATAAAGTGTTTTATCATAAAAGCTTTGAGTTATATAAAGGCGATAAAACTTTTAATAGTGTTGAGGAGCTAAAAGCAGGGGTAACTGCTGGCGATATCGACATGGGAATATACTTACCAAGCGATGCAGTAAAAACATTAGATGATAAAAAGCAAAGTGAATGGCAAGTTGTATTTAATGATTCAAAATCAATTAACTTCTTATTTGAGCGTGTAAAAGAACTTGCTAAAGAGTACAGCGATACACTTCAAGAAAGTAAACTATTGAGTTTTGGTATCGATAAAAGCGCACAAGAATCTATTTTAAAGCCAATTAATGTGGTTAAAGTTGATACTGCAGACAAACGTGAAAACTTAGGTGAAAAAGTAGGTGGGTTTTTACCTTATTTACTTATCCCGCTAGTGCTAATGGGGGCAACTTACCCAGCAATTGATTTAGGCGCTGGCGAAAAAGAGCGTGGTACTTTAGAAACGTTATTACTTACCCCCATTACTCGTACAGAGCTAGTATTGGGTAAATTTATTACTCTACTCACAACTTCAATCGCATCAACTACTATCACCGTGATTAGTATGGGGTGTTGGATAGCATTAGCACTGGCATTTGCTGATCTAGAGTTTATTAAAGCCGCGTTTAGTACATTAGGCATTTCAGACTTGCTGATGATTTTTGTATTATTATTACCAATTGCAGCTATTTTTTCTGCATTAGCATTGGCTATATCAATCTATGCACGTTCGTTTAAAGAAGCGCAAAATTACATGACGCCATTAAGTATGGTGGTATTTTTCCCAATTATTATCTCTATTATGCCTAATATGGAACTGACCGCTAAAACAGCCTTTATTCCGGTTACTAACGTCGCCTTAGCGATTAAAGAAATTATTAAAGGCACAGTCGATTACACGCTGGTGGGATTAATATTTTTGGCTACGGCACTGATAGCCGGTGCACTATTGGCATTTTGTGTTAAGTGGTTTAACCGCGAAGACGTGTTGTTTAGATAACCATCTAAATTGCTAAGTATTTAAAAGGTCGCACAGCGACCTTTTTTTATAAATTATTAATTATGAGACAGTGCTATTTGCTTAATTTAAGCTCTGTGTTTGAAAATTACTAGATAAGCAATCAATAAAAAACCGCTGTATGAAAAAATCATACAGCGGTTTTTTAATGAGATTACTATTTATGATTTAAATTGCGCTTTAATAGTTTCAATTGCGCTATCAATATCTATCATAAGTTTTTCACCGGTGCGACGGTTTTTTAGTTCTACCTTATTCTCATCAAGGTTACGCTCACCAATGACAAGTGTGTAAGGTACACCAAGTAATTCCATGTCGTTAAACATAACACCAGGGCGCTCTTTACGGTCATCAAATAGCACATCTAGGCCTGCATCTTTTAAACCTTGATATAGGTTATTAGCAATATCAGGAATACGATGCGATTTATGCATATTCATTGGCACAATTGCTAAATCGAAAGGAGCTATAGCTTTAGGCCATGTAATACCGTATTGATCGTTATTTTGCTCAATAGCTGAAGCAACAATACGTGATACACCAATTCCATAACAGCCCATAGTCATTATTTGGTTTTTACCTGACTCGCTTAGTACACCTGCTTTTAATGCTTCTGAGTACTTAGTACCTAGCTGGAAAATATGACCCACTTCAATACCGCGCTTAATTTGTAACGTGCCTTGACCACACGGGCTAGGATCGCCTTCTACAATATTACGGATATCAGCAACTTCGTAGTTTGTTACGTCGCGATCCCAGTTAATACCGCTAAAGTGCTCATCATCATTATTGGCACCGGCTACAAAATCAGCCATTACATCCGCTGTTCTATCAACAATAATAGGCATGTTCAAGCCAACTGGGCCTAAAGAGCCTGGTTTTGCGCCAATGGCAGCAACAATATCTGCTTCGGTTGCCATTTCAAGTGGAGAATCAACCAATGGGTGCTTTTCAGCTTTGAGTTCATTAAGTTCGTGATCGCCACGCAGTACTAATGCAACAAGCCCGCGTACGCCGTCTTCATTAGGAGTACCATAAACCACTAATGTTTTAACACCGCGATGGGGTTTTACGCCATAGTGTTTTTTAAGCTCATTAATTGTTTTAGCATCAGGCGTTGGGAATGCTTTTAACTCTTTGCTTGCTTGTGGGCGAGCTTCAGTTGGCGCTAATGCTTCGGCTTTTTCAATATTAGCGGCGTAGTCGCTGGCATCACTAAAAGCAATGGCATCTTCGCCAGATTCAGCAAGTACATGGAACTCATGCGATACACTACCGCCAATAGAGCCTGTATCTGCAATTACTGGGCGGTAATCTAAGCCTAAACGTTCAAAAATATTACAGTAGGCTTTGTGCATTACTTGATACGTTGCATCTAAACATTCATCGGTTAAATGGAATGAGTAGGCATCTTTCATAGTAAATTCACGGGCACGCATAACACCAAAACGTGGGCGGCGCTCATCACGTACTTTAGTTTGTACTTGGTACAAAGTAATTGGTAGTTGTTTGTAGCTGTTAATTTCTTTACGAACAAAATCGGTGATCACTTCTTCATGGGTAGGGCCCATGGCAAATTCACGATTATGACGGTCGGTAAAGCGCATTAACTCAGGACCAAACTCACTCCAGCGGCCAGACTCTTCCCATAAATCAGCAGGCTGAATAACAGGCATAAGCATTTCAATTGCGCCGGCTTTATCCATTTCTTCGCGTACTATGTTTTCTACTTTTCTTAGCACACGTAAGCCAGAGGGAAGCCAAGTGTATAAACCCGAAGCGACGCGACGGATCATTCCGGCTCTAAGCATTAATTGATGCGAGACAATTTCCGCATCGGATGGCGTTTCTTTAAGTGTAGCGAGTATATATTGACTAGTACGCATGTTTTTTCCGAAATAGAGTGATATGTTCTTTTAATTAAGGCGCTCAGTTTACCAGCGGTTGCATTGACACTAAAGCGCTAAGTGATTTTTTATCGAATTTTATAGCCATAGCAGGGCTTTAAAGTTAGCTTAACTGAGCTCAATATGAGTAACCAGATGATGAGAATCAGTCACTTGCCAAGTAATATTGTATTCATACAAATTCATACCATAGCTTTGCACGCCTTGTTTTTGCTTTTTGTAGGCAGGGCGCGGATCTTGTTTTAGCACATTACTAATAAACGCTTGTAGCTCAGGATAGTGACTTTGTTTATTTATAAATTCTATAGCCTGTTGGCTAAACTCAACACTCATTTGAGTCTCTGGGCGCGTATCGGCAAATCCAGCGCTTGCATCGGGTAATGAGTCTGAATAGGGTAAATAAGGTTTTATATCTACGATGGGTGTGCCATCAAGTAAATCAATACCGGCGAGCAATAACGCCAACTGGCCGTTTGTATACTCAATTCCCTCTAACTTTACTGCACTCATGCCAATAGCATTTGGACGAAAAGTAGCACGAGTAGCAAATACGCCTTTACGCTCATTACCGCCAAGGCGCGGCGGGCGAACCATTGCTGAATAGCCTTTATCAGCAGTTTCATGAAAACGAAATAACAGCCAAATATGGCTAAATTCATCTAATCCGCGAACAAACTCTTCACGATTAAATTCTTTGGCAAAAATCAGTTTGGCTTTAGCCTCGGGTACTAATCTAGGTTGCCTAGGAATGGCAAATTTTTGTTTATACGGAGATTGAATATGGCCAATAGCCGAAATTTGATAATCGCTCATAATGCTCGGTTATAGAAAAAATAGAGCGTTATTCTACCTGTTATTAATGTTGCTGGCATTAGCTTAATTAGAAGAGGAGTTATAGACTGATTGGTTTAAATGTGAAATAAAAAAGGTAAGGCTAAAAATAGCCTTACCTAACGTTTTAATAATTGAGCTTTTATTAAAACATGTATTGGAATGATACTGACGCAACATCCATTTCTGGATCAATATCATCTTCTAATTCATAACGCTCATACTCTAAACGCACTTGCATATTGGTTGTAAATGCATATTCAATACCTGCACCGTAAAATACGTCGCCGCCATCTTGAGATGCGCTTACGCTGCCAACTGGAAGTTCTTGAGTAACGTCTGCATCCCATTCAAACCAACCACCTTTTGCATAAACAGAAAAATCTTCAGTAATAGGCGCTGCAAAACGTGCTGCTAACGATACGCCATCAATTTCAGCTTTACTGTCTATATCACTCACTTCATCAAAATTTTGATAAGCAAGCTCGAGGCTTAAATGTTCATTAAATTGGGTACCAATGTAACCTTTTAACATTTGCGCGTCGTCATCAAAGTCGGTGTCGTTTTCGCTATCTTCAAACTGAAATGAATATTGGCCATAACCAATACCAGTGTAAATACGCGGAGAGTCCATGTCGGTAACATCAGCTTGTGCCGCTGAATTAAAACCCAGTGTTGCTAAAGCAAGTGCAGAAAGAGAAAGTGTTTTAATCATTATATAGCTCCTTTAAAAAGTAATATCGATGAATTATTTCATCAAACGTCGATTTACTAATTGCAGTGAGCGTGCCAAGTATTATTTAGCCTAATATTTAGGCTTTATGTGTGTTTGTTAAGCTATTATGGTGTTTTTGGCACGCAAAACAATCAGGTGTTCAGCGTGCAGTTAATCCATAAAAATTAAAAAATTGTAGCTTTTACAAGTTGTTGTAGTTTCTACATACCTATAAAAGTAACTAAATTAAACTTTATCTAATAAGTTTTCTGTTTCGATGGCTATTTGCTTCATTTTAATTGCGTAGTTCTCAAGCTTTTTGTCTTCGTCGGTAACCGATTTAAATTCTGGTACCGCCACAGGGTAACCCGTTTCATCCATAGCAACAAAGCTAATAACACAGTGATTAGTTTCAACTAAGTTTTGCGTTTTAGGGTCACCACAGCGAACTTGAATAAAAATTTGCATGCTGGTTTTGCCGGTGTGTGCAATTTTTGCTTCAACCTCAACAATTTGGCCAACTAAGATAGGACGGCTAAACTTAACGCCCGCAACCGATACTGTTACACAGTAATGGCCGCTCCAGCCCGCAGCACAGGCATAACCCGCTTGGTCAATCCACTTCATGACCACACCGCCATGCACCTTACCACCAAAATTTACATCGGTTGGCTCTGCTAAAAAACGAAAAATTACACTCGACGACGCCATAACACACTCTCATTCATTCATATTACTTAACAGCATAGCGCAAAAAAGGGGCCGAAGCCCCTGCAATTTAGGATAAGTTTATAATTTCTATAGAAAGGTTGTTACATATTGGGATAGTTAGGGCCACCAGCGCCTTCGGGAGTTACCCAGGTAATATTTTGGCTCGGATCTTTAATATCACAGGTTTTACAATGCACACAGTTTTGCGCGTTGATCACAAAGGATTGCTCGCCTTCTACTTCTTGTACTTCGTAAACGCCGGCAGGGCAGTAGCGCTGTGCTGGCTCGTCAAATTTAACTAAGTTAACGTTAATCGGAATTGATGCATCTTTTAGTTTTAAGTGACACGGCTGCGATTCTTCATGATTAGTATTAGATAAAAATACTGAAGAAAGCTTATCAAAACTGAGTTTGCCATCAGGCTTAGGGTAGTTAATTTTTTCAGCTTGGTTAGCGTCTTTTAAAGTTGCATGGTCAGGTACGTTATCTTTAAAACTAAACGGTAGGGCACCCTTAAATATATTTTGATCAAGCGTGTTATATGCGCCGCCTGCAAATTTACCTAAGGTATGCATAGCAGGGCCAAAATTACGAGACTGATACAGCTCTTTATACGCCCATGACTTTTTAAACTCAGTGGTGTACTGGGTTAAATCATTATTAGCTAAATCGTTCTGTAGCGCATTAAAAATGACCTCAGCGGCTATCATGCCTGATTTCATAGCCGTATGATTACCTTTAATTTTTGCAAAATTAAGCGTGCCAGCATCACAACCCACTAGCAAGCCACCGGGGAAGTGCATTTTTGGTAATGAATGTAAACCGCCTTTAGCAATGGCACGTGCGCCATAGGCAATACGTTCTCCACCTTCAAGTGTATTTTTGAAAATAGGGTGATGTTTTAATCGTTGAAATTCATCAAACGGGCTTAAGTGCGGGTTTGAGTAATTTAAATCAACAATTAACCCCACAACCACTTGGTTGTTTTCGCTATGATACATAAAGGCGCCACCGCCAGTGTCACTACTTAATGGCCAACCGGTTCCGTGTACAACTTTACCCAACTGATGTTTAGATTCATCAACTTGCCAAATTTCTTTAAAACCTAGACCATAATGCTGTGGTGAACTTTCATCGTCTAAAGCAAACTGATTGATCAGTTGCTTACCTAAATGACCGCGACAGCCCTCAGCAAATACTGTGTACTTAGCGCGTAGCTCCATACCTGGCATGTAACCGTCTTTTTCATTGCCATTTTTATCTACACCCATATCGCCAGTAATGATGCCTTTTACAACATCATCTTCAATAATGACTGAATGCGCACTAAAGCCTGGAAATATCTCTACTCCAAGGTTTTCTGCTTGCTCTGCTAACCAGCGACATACATTACCCATAGAAACAATGTAGTTACCCTTGTTATGAAATGTATTTGGTGTAGCAAAGTGAGGAATTGAGGTTGCTTTATGTTCGTTGTTAAACCAGTAAATCTCATCATTTACCACTTTAGTCGAAACAGGAGCGCCGAGTTCCTGCCAATTTGGCAGTAATTCGTCAAGTGCTTTGGTTTCAAAAACGGCACCTGATAATACATGTGCGCCAACTTCTGAGCCTTTTTCAACTACACATATCATGCACTCTTGTTGTTTTTCTTGTGCTTGCTGCGCGAGTTTAATTGCTGTTGAAAGCCCCGCAGGACCTGCCCCTACAACAACAACATCAAATTCCATGGTTTCGCGTTCAATCATAATAACCTCTTTATCTATGACGGACTCACCTTTGCATTATTTGGCAAAAAGTAAGCTAAGCAACCTGTTTCTTTGTTATGCAAATTAATCGTTACAGGTTGTGAATAGTTTAAGGTTATTTTAGGTTGACGTTTACGTCAACAGGAAGTAGTCTGATTTCATAAAATAAATAGGTTGACGTAGACGTTAGCTTATAGGTTTAAATAATTATGGAGTCCCTATGAAAGTTCTCGTACCAATAAAAAGAGTGATCGACTACAACGTAAAAGCTCGCGTTAAACCTGACAACAGCGGTGTTGATTTAACTAACGTAAAAATGGCCATGAACCCATTTTGTGAAATTGCTGTGGAAGAAGCGATTCGTTTAAAAGAAGCGGGTACTGCAACCGAAGTAGTTGTTGTTACTATTGGCGCTAAAGCATCTCAAGAACAATTACGCACAGCACTGGCTTTGGGCGCAGATAAAGCGATTCATGTTGAAACAGAAGAAAATTTAGAGTCTTTACATATAGCAAAATTGCTTGCCAAAGTAGTTGAACAAGAATCGCCTGAACTGGTTATTTTAGGAAAACAGTCAATCGATTCTGATAATAATCAAACAGGTCAAATGCTAGCGGCGCTGACTAACCGTGGTCAAGGTACGTTTGCTTCTAAAGTGGTTATTGAAAATGGCAAAGTAAATGTTACTCGTGAAGTAGATGGTGGTTTACAAACCGTTGCACTTAATTTACCCGCAATAGTCACCACCGATTTACGTTTGAATGAGCCACGTTATGCGTCGCTACCTAATATTATGAAAGCCAAACGTAAGCCGTTAGAAGTTATTGCGGCTGATTCGCTAGGTGTAGATTTAGCCCCGCGTATTGAATTGGTCAGTGTAGAAGAGCCTGCAAAACGTAGCGGCGGGATTATTGTTGAAGATGTTGCACAGCTTGTAGAAAAACTTAAAACAGAGGCAAAGGTGATTTAAATGAAAACTCTTGTAATTGCAGAGCACGATAACGGTGCCTTAAAACCAGAAACCTCAAAAACGATTAATGCCGCTAAAAAATTAGGCTTTGACGTAGATGTATTATTAGCAGGCATAAACCTTGGCGCCATGAGTGAGTCACTCGCGAGCATTGAGGGTGTTGCGAATGTTTTACTTGCTGATAATGCAGTTTATGAGCATCAACTTGCTGAAAGCATGACAGATCTAGTGTTATCACTTGCAGATAGTTACAGCCATATTGTGGCAAGTGCAACTACTACAGGTAAAAACTTTATGCCGCGTGTTGCCGCATTATTAGATGTAGCGCAAATTTCAGAAATTATTGATGTAATTGACGCTGATACATTTAAACGTCCAATTTACGCGGGTAATGCTATTGCAACGGTTAAATCGCTCGATAGTAAAAAAGTGATCACAGTACGTGCAAGTAGCTTTGATTTACAAGGCGAGCAAGCTCCAGCTAATGTAACCGCTGTAGATGCAGTCTCTGATTCACAGTTAAGCAGTTTTGTTAGTGTTGAACAAACTGAATCAGAGCGTCCAGAGCTAACGGCTGCAGATGTGGTTATTTCGGGTGGTCGTGGTATGCAAAATGGTGAAAATTTTGCATTATTAAATGGCATTGCCGATAAACTCGGTGCCGCTATTGGTGCATCACGTGCAGCGGTTGACGCGGGCTTTGTGCCTAACGATATGCAAGTAGGGCAAACAGGTAAAATTGTCGCGCCTAATTTATATATTGCTGTGGGTATTAGTGGTGCCATTCAGCATCTTGCGGGTATGAAAGATTCAAAAGTTATTGTTGCCATTAATAAAGACCCTGATGCGCCAATATTCCAAGTAGCTGATTACGGTTTAGTTGCTGACTTATTTGATGTTTTACCACAGTTAGAGCAAGCACTATAAAGGACAGCAATAAACCGCTCCTAAAGTAACAAATTCTGATTTAAAGCCGCCGTTTCATTATTGATTCTGCGGCTTTTTTAATTCAACAACTCCACTTATCTAAATTACTTGCGATTTAAGTTTTTTTACTACAAAGTGACAGCGTTGTCATTTGTAGCAATACAAATTATTAAATAGGAGCCAAAATGACAAGGTATAAAGCACTTGATGCTATGCGAGGGCTAACCATAGCGTTAATGATACTGGTAAACACGCCGGGGTCGTGGTCCCATGTGTATGCCCCTTTACTTCATGCAGATTGGCATGGCTGTACCCCTACGGATGTAATTTTTCCGTTTTTTATGTTTATTATTGGCTCTGCGATGTTTTTTTCGTTCAAAAAAACGAACAGTGCAGCCAGTGCTAGCCAAGTATTAAGACTAGTTAAACGTGGAGCAATTATATTTGCCATTGGTCTAGCTTTAAATATTTATCCCTTTACTACCAATATTGAAAACTTGAGAATATTAGGTGTACTGCAACGTATAGGGATAGCCTATATTTTAGCGTCTATCTGTGTGTTGTTTTTAAATAGGCGAGGGGTGTTAACGCTATCGGTTATTACCTTAGTTGCTTATTGGTTATCACTGTTAAGTGTTGGCGCTGAAAACGCTTATACACTCGAACATAACCTAGTTAGAGCGGTTGATATTGTCGTACTAGGTGAGTCGCATTTATGGCAAGGTAAAGGGCTCGCATTTGATCCAGAAGGTCTCATCAGCACGTTACCCGCAGTGGTGAGTGTCTTGTTTGGTTTTGAAGTAACGGGCCTGTTAACGAGCACAAGTAGCCAGTGGACAAGCATTAAGCGTTTATTAGTTATTGGTGTAGTTGCCGTTGTTATTGGGCAATTAAGCTCAATGGTTATGCCAATTAATAAATCACTTTGGACTAGTAGCTTTGTTATTTACACATCCGGGATTGCTTGTATTGTGTTGGCATTTTTTGTTTGGCTTTGTGACATTGTTAAACCTGAGCGCCTTGTTAATCCATTAATTGTGTATGGATCAAACCCACTGTTTATATATGTATTATCGGCTGTGTGGGTACTGAGCTATTCACTGATAAATATTGGCGAGCTAAACTTGGGGGACTGGATGTATCAGCAACTCGCATTGGTTATGAGCGCTAAATTGGCATCGTTCACCTTTGCTTTATTGCATGTTATTGGCTTTTGGGTAATTTCGAATATACTTTATAAACGAAAAATATTTATAAAAATTTAGTATTTATAACAATTTCCTTCCCTAAGCGGGAGGCAAATTATTCAAGTATTTATGCACATTAATATATCAGACAATAAAAAACCAACCCGAGGGTTGGTTTTTTTATTTAACGTTACAAAGCTTAGCTTAGTACGTTGCGCTGCCTTTAGTACGTGGGAATGCAATAACATCACGTACGTTACCCATACCGGTAACATAAGCAACTAAACGCTCAAAACCTAAACCAAAGCCAGAGTGTGGCACGCTACCGTATTTACGGAGGTCGCGGTACCAGCTGTAATCTTCTTTGTTTAAGCCCATCTCTTCAAGGCGTGCATCTAATACATCAAGACGCTCTTCACGTTGTGAACCACCAATGATCTCACCAATACCAGGTGCAACTACGTCCATAGCTGCAACAGTTTTGCCGTCTTCATTTTGACGCATGTAGAATGCTTTAATATCACGCGGGTAGTTTTTAATAACAACCGGTGCTTTAAAGTGTTCTTCAGCTAGGTAGCGTTCGTGCTCAGACTGTAAATCTACACCCCATTCAACGTCGTACTCAAATTTCTTGCCACACGCTTTTAAAATCTCTACAGCATCGGTGTAGTCAACTTGGGCAAAGTCTTTTTCAACAAATTCTTCTAAACGGCTTATGGCTGTTTTTTCAACACGTAATGCGAAAAACTCCATGTCGTCACGGCGCTCTTCTAATACAGCTTTAAATACATACTTAAGCATGTTTTCAGCCAGTTTTGCGATGTCTTCTAAATCAGCAAACGCAACTTCTGGCTCTACCATCCAAAATTCAGCTAAGTGACGAGATGTGTTAGAGTTTTCTGCACGGAACGTTGGGCCAAAGGTGTAAATTTTTGACATAGCTGAAGCGTACGTTTCACCATTAAGTTGGCCTGAAACCGTTAAAAAGGCTTCTTTACCAAAAAAGTCTTCGCTGTAATCAATCTCGCCTTTGTCCGTCATTGGCAGATTTTGCATATCAAGCGTTGATACGCGGAACATCTCACCTGCGCCTTCACAGTCACTTGCAGTAATAATTGGCGTGCTGATCCAGTAAAACCCTTGCTCATGGTAAAAGCGGTGGATTGCTTGTGCTAAACAGTTACGTACACGTGTTACTGCGCCAATCATATTAGTGCGAGGGCGAAGGTGAGCGTGTTCACGTAAATACTCAATGCTGTGGCGTTTAGCCGACATTGGGTAGGTGTCAGGGTTTTCAACCCAACCTAACACAGTTACTGAGTTAGCTTGAATTTCGAAAGATTGACCTTGTCCTGCTGATTGTACTAATACACCGGTAACCGACACAGAACAGCCTGCTGTTAAGCTTGTAACTTCATCATAATTATTCAGTGAATTAGGAACTACCGCTTGAATAGGATCAAAACACGAACCGTCATGAACGGCTAAAAATGATATTCCTGCTTTTGAATCGCGGCGTGTACGGATCCAGCCTTTAATGGTTACTTGGCTGTCTACCGCAACATTGCCTTTTAATAGCTCTGAAATCGCTAAATGGCTCATCTTCACTCCAATGATATAAGTTGCCTAACTATATAAATTAACTGTGCGTTACTCATGCTTTTTAGCATTTGAGGTCACTGCACTTGAACCTTGTATAATACCTAGTAAAGTAAAATAAAAAAACTGTTGTGGGCAACTCTTTAAAAGTTTTTAGTGGTACGTTGTTTTTTTAACCAATTTTTACAGTTAAATAACCACTATTACCATTTGTTGCTCTGAAATTTCATCAATTTGTGGCATTATTAGTAAATAAACCGAATTGACGTATTAATAAAAAATGGATGCTATGAAACAAGTTTTTATTTTACGAGGACTACCAGGCAGTGGTAAGTCATATTATGCGCAAAATCTCGCCGAGGAACTTTCCGGAGCAGATGAAAGCCAATATTTTATTTGCTCAACAGATGATTACTTTGTTAACGAGCAGGGTGAGTATCATTTTGATAAGTTTAAATTATCGCAATATCATAATTTAAACTTGGCCCGTTTTATTAATGCCTTAGCACAAGGCATTGAACTGGTAATAGTGGATAACACCAATATTAAAAAGTGGGAATTTATTGCCTATTCACAAGCAGCCATTGCTTTAGGCTATCAGGTAAAAGAAGTGATTGTTGGCGAAGTGAAAGATAAGTCAATGCAACACTTATACGCAAAACGCAATAGCCATAACATACCGTTAAAAACGATTAGTAAAATGGCTTACATGTTTGAGTGGTAATTATTAAATTTTAGCTAATACGTCTATATCAGAGTGTGTAATGGCATCTAAATGAGCGGTGATTTTTTCACTGCTCCAGTCCCACCATGCAATCGCTAGAAGTTTATTAATTGTCGCATCATCAAAACGCTTTTTTATCAATTTTGCAGGGTTACCGCCAACAATGCCATAGGCGGGCACATCAGACGTTACCACAGATTTACTTGCTATAATGGCACCATCACCGACTTTTACTCCTGGCATAATGGTGGCGTTGTAACCTATCCACACATCATTACCTATTTCAGTATCTCCCTTAAAAGGTAAATCACCTTGTTGAGGTGCAGATTTTTCCCAGCCATTACCAAATATAAAAAATGGATAGGTAGAAAAGCCGGAGGTTTGATGATTAGCCCCATTCATTATAAAGGTAACGTCTTTAGCTATCGCACAAAACTTACCTATGATAAGACGGTCCCCGATAAAATCGAAATGGTAAAGTACATTTTTTTCAAAGTTTTCAGAGCCATCAGGGTCGTCGTAATAGGTATAATCACCAACGTCTATATTCGCAGAGGTGATAAAGTTTTTTAAATAACCTACTTGAGGAAACCCTTCCATAGGTGATGGATTGTTTGGATTTGGTCCGTTCATAGTTTCCTCCAAAGTAGAATATATAAAGCGCTAGCTTTTAAATGCCGCCAGTGGATGAGAGGTACTAAGCGATACATGAACGTTATCACTGGGGTTTACCACTACTTCATGACTCACGCGACTTGTAACCACAGTACCACAGGCTAGTTTTATGGCGCATAATCTGCTGCCGCCTTCAAAGCGTACCCAAATTACTTCGCCATTATTTCCTACACTGCTTTGTACTAATAATACATCATCTGGACGAAGTAACACCTCTACCTCACCGTTTTCACAGTCAACACCATGAGCGGGAACATTACCAATATCGGTAAGTGCTTGGCCGTTATTCAGCGTTCCTTTTATAAAACTAGCTTCACCTAGAAAGCGTGCCACAAAGCGATTATTGGGTGCACTAAAGCATTGCTCTGGGCTATCAATTTGCTGTATTTTTCCGCCTTTTAGTACACCCACGCGATCGCCCACCGAAAGTGCTTCTTCTTGATCGTGCGTTACCCAAATAGCGGGTACGCCGGCTTCTTTAAGCGCATTACGTATATCCCAACGTAGCATGTCTTTTAAAGCCGCGTCTAAGTTTGATAGTGGCTCATCAAGTAATACAAAGTCTGGCTGGTGGGCTAGGGTGCGCGCTAATGCAACACGCTGTTTTTGTCCGCCAGAAAGTGTAGCTGGTTTTTTATGTCTAAACGCATCTAAACCGAGTAGCTTTATCCAATGATCGGCAGGGCTGATGTCTTTAAGTTTAAAACACACATTTTGCTCAACCGTTAAATGGGGAAACAACGCAAAGTCTTGAAACACCATACCCACACTGCGTTTTTCAGGGGCTACAGTATGCTTTGGTGTAGCAGTCCATTTAGCAACTTTAATTTCGCCGTCGCTAATTGGTAAAAGCCCAGCTAGGGCTTGTAAAATAGTACTTTTACCACAACCTGTTGGACCAACAAGCATTAAAATTTCGCTTTCACCTAAAGTGAAATTTAAGTCACTAACAACACGATTACTGCCATAATCTATAGACAACTGACTTACAGATAGCATTTATATAAATCCTTAATGTTCAAACTGGTTGCGTTTCTCGCCAGACATCATAATAGCTAAAGCCGCCGCCGAAATCACCACCAACAATAACCCAGGTATTGCTGCGCGACCAAAATAACCAGCTTCGTAAACACGCCATAAATACGTAGATAAGGTTTCAAAACCAGTTGGACCCAATAATAGTGTGGCTTCTAATTCACGCATCGACTCTAAAAATACTAAAGCAGCACCTGCAATAATACCCCGCATAGTCAGTGGTAAAGTAATACGTGTGAAAGCTTCACGTGGGCTTGCGCCTAACACACGGGCTGATTTTACTAAGCTTGGATCAAGGTGCTCGGTGCTGGTACGTACAGAGCCAACCGCAAGTGGTAAAAAACGTAGCATATAAGCAATGATCAACAAGCCCAGTGTTTGATATAAAAATGGCAGTTGTAAGCCGCCATACACAAGCGCTGTGCCCATAACAATCCCCGGAATACCAAAACCAAAGTAAGTAACGCGTTCCATCACTTTACCTGCTTTTCCGGTTAAAGCAGCATGCGCCACAGGAATAGCCACAATAACTGTAACAATAGCTGCAATGGCTGAAGCGTAAGTAGAGTGCCATGCAATACTAAAATCAAACGAACTAAAACCATCACGCACTAGCCAAAGTGTAAACACTGCGAGTGGTAAGCCAATAGCAAGTAATAAAATTGGTGCAAAGGTGGCAAACATCGCGCCTAATTGCCATTTTTTTGGGAATAAAATAAGAGGCCGGCCTTGGCGTTCAGACGCAGTTTTAATTTGCGATTCAATCATTAGTAAAAAACCAACAATCACCATTAACTGCATAGACAGCATAGCCGCACGGCTCAGTTCAAAGGCGTTATATTCTACATAAATAACGCGAGTGAAAGTGTCTAAACGCATCATTGCCGGTGTACCAAAGTCAGATAGTGTATATAAGGCAACGAGTAATGAGCCCGCAGCAATACCATTTACAACACGGGGTAAAATAACTTTAAAAACGCTTTGTGTCATCGACATCCCCAATGTACGCGCTGCATTGACCATGCTCGCATCAAGACTAAGTAGGGAGGAGCGGGTTGTCATCATTACAAACGGGAAGGTATACAAGGTCATTACAATGGCGGCGCCAGTTAAGCCATACATAGAAGGGGTTTCAAAACCAAGTATGTTATGTATTTCACCACCAGGGCCAAATGCAGCGTAAAGCGTAAATGCACCAATATAACTTGGTATAGCTAAAGGGGCGGCAAATACTACTAACCAAAACTTTTTAAATGGCAGCTGCACATAAGCGCTAATAAACGCCAGTGGCACACCAATTAAAATTGAGCCTAATACAGTTAAGCCCATTAACGACAGAGTATTTCCTAAAATGGTTAAATTATGGCTATCAAAAAAAGAGCTTGCGTCACTGGCAAGCGTTATTAAAACAAAAATAGGAGTAAGGGTAACAAGCGCTGCAAGCAGCGCCATAGGATAAGATGGTGGTATTCGCATTATAAAACGCCGCTGCTGCGCATTAAGTCAATAGTTGGACGTAAGTCAGCCAACTGGGTTAAGTCTATTTTAGGTGGCGAAATACTGGTTAATTTAGGCAAGCCATCAGGTTGCTTTATGCCATTTACTAGCGGAATTTCATACGCTTCACTCGCTAAATAACTTTGTACTTCAACGCTGAGTAAATAGCGCATAAAGTTAGTTGCTAGTGGGTCGTCAGATAGCGATAAAATACCGGAGGCATTCACTAAACAACCGGCATCTTGCTCTGTAAATGCAAGATCAAGTTTAGCGTCGGGTTTACCAGACTTCAAACGTAACGTGTAGTAGTGATTTGCAAAACCAATATCTACTTCACCACGTTCAACACCCATTACCACACCAAGTTCGCCAGCGTAAGTTTTTGAGCGTTTTTGCACTTTTTTAAGCCATTTAGCAGTTTTATCATCGCCTTCTAAAATTCGCATAGCGGTAACAAACGATTGAAAAGAGGCATAAGCTGGCGCCCAACCAATACTTAAATCACTATCGGCTATTTCGATAATGCTTTTTGGAATTTGCTCTTTGGTTAAACGCTCAGTATTAAATGGCAAAGTACGTATACGACCAGTTACAGGTGCCCACTCATCATATCTAAACTGTGGTTGTAGTTGTGCAGATAAATCACCAGGCATAGGTTTAGCAAGCCCTGCATCGGTTACTAAACCAATAGCGCCCGAGTCTACAGCCCAAAATAAGTCAGCACGTTTAACACCTGCTTTAGCTTCGGCAACAATCGTATTAGCCAAAGCTGCAGTTGGGCCGCGTCGAATAGCAAGGTCTAAATCCGGGTTCTTTTTTTGAATGGCTTGTAAAACGTTTTCGTATAAGCCACCTTCACCACGTCCTAAATAAAGGGTGAGTGCGCCTTTCAGTTTAGGTAATGTATCTACCGACACGGGGTTGGCAATATCAGCGGCAAACGCGCGTGAAAGAGATAGCGGCAAAGCGCCAGCTATCCCTAACGCAGCTAAGCCTTGAATAAAGGTTCTGCGTTCCACTTAAAATACATCCTTACGTGACTTTTCTGCTTTTTCAATTAGCGTTTGTGCACGAGTTAACTTAGTTTGCATATCAACAACCACTTCGCGTACTTGATTTACTGTTTTATTACCTGAAATAGCCTGCGGTAGGGTTACGTTAAAGTCTTTTTCAAGAACTTCTACTAAGTTAGCGTCTTGCTCAATGAGTGTGCCTTCTACACCTTCAAATAAATGCAGGTAAGTATCGTGAACTATACTGGTTGCTTCATCGCTTAAACGTTCTGCGTATTTAGCGACCACTCGGTCTAATTTATGTTTAATTTCATCAATGGTCGCGCTTTGCGTCATTTCTTTTGTTGCTGTGGCTTTAACGCTTTTTAATAACCCTTTTTGTTGAAACTGAGCCGCTAGCTTAACTGCGCCTAGGCCTTGCCATAAAGCATTGTTCATTGCTTGTTGCTGCAAACGTACTTCTGAGGCTGGCTTTTTGTTATCAATAGCCATTTTTATGCCATACAAACCTTGCCAAATAGAGGCATACACAGGGACATAATTTGTTTCTATGGCGCTGTGAAATTTAACCGATTCCCAGTACTCAATTAAGTCATCAGTATTAACTGCTTTAGCGCCTTTTTGCTCGTAATCGCTTACTAGGGTATCAACCTTTGAAACCATCCACTCAACGTCTTCGTTGTAGGTTTTTAAATTAGCTTGAAGGTGATTAACATGCTCACCAATTGGGCCGTTAGCAAGTGCCGGTTGTGCAAAAATCGCAGAAGCGAGTAAAAAAGTTGCACTTAATGTCTTGGCAGGCTTAAGTAATATTTTCATAGCAAGTGAGTCCATAAATGTTATTGTAAATGATAGTCATTATCATATCCCTAAACATCCCTTAGATCAACACACTAAATCGAGCCAAAGGATTAAATTTACTAAACTTTACAGAGGAATAATAACTAAATAGAAATATCAATTTAATTTTAACTTTAGTGGCTAAAATAATTAACCATCTATACGTAATGTTTACCCTTTATGGCGTTATATATTGCATCGCAAAGCTTTTTAATACTGGTATCGTTACTTATATACGGTGGCATTAAGTAAATTAACTTACCAAACGGGCGTATCCACACTCCTTGGCTAACAAAATAAGCCTGTATTTTAGCTACATCTACTATTCCTGCCTCATCTGTCAGTTCTACGACGCCAATTGCACCTAAAGTGCGCACATTAGCTACATCAGTAAGTGAGCCACACTGATGTAATTGTTGAAGTGCTTGGTTTACTTCACAAATTCGTTTTTGCCAATCTTGTTCAAGCAATAAGTCTATACTGGCACATGCCACAGCGCAGGCGAGTGGATTGCCCATAAATGTAGGTCCGTGCATCAAAACACCGGCTTCACCTTCGCTAATGCCTATCGCTATTTTATCGGTCGTTAACGTGGCTGATAAGGTCATGGTGCCGCCGGTGAGTGCCTTGCCAATACAAAGTATATCTGGCTGTACATTGGCGTGCTCTACAGCAAACATTTTACCTGTACGGCCAAAGCCTGTGGCAATTTCATCACAAATGAGCAATACATCGTATTGAGTACATAACTTGCGCACACAGGCTAAATATTCAGGATGATAAAAGTTCATTCCTCCCGCGTTTTGTACTATGGGTTCAATAATAAAGGCGGCAACATGCTGGTGGTGTTTTAAAAAATAGTGTTCTAGTTCATCCGCCTCGGCTTGATTAAACTCGTCATGAAATTGGCTAACAGGTGCAGGTAAAAATACATGCTCAGGTAAAAAGCCAGAGTACAAGCTATGCATAGAATTAACCGGATCGCACACACTCATGGCTGCAAAGGTATCGCCATGATAGCCCTTAAACGGAGTCATTAACTTTTGTTTAGTATTAATGCCTTGGCTTAACCAATACTGCAGCGCCATTTTAATCGCTACTTCAACACTTACCGAGCCGCTGTCGGCTAAAAATACTTTATTTAAATGCTCGGGCGTTATTGCTACTAGCTTTTTACAAAGCTCCACTGCGCTGTAATGGGTAATGCCGCCAAACATTACATGGCTCATTTTATTGATTTGCTCTGTCATCGCATTATTTAAAACGGGATGATTGTAGCCATGTATTGCGCTCCACCAAGAGGCCATACCGTCAATGAGTTTCTCGCCTGTTTCTAGGTGTATAAGGTTGTGATTGGCGTTTGTAACAGGATAAACCGGAATTGGTTGAGTCATTGATGTATAAGGGTGCCAAATGTGATTTCGGTCAAAATCAAGGTCTATTGTGTGTTTTATGCTCATATGTAAACTTTAGCTATATGGGTTTCGTTGACAATGGTACGACAATACGTATTCTAAGCCAATAACACCAAGAGCAAAAAATAAAAGAGAGTATTATGGAGCTTGCAACAGTTCGCCACGATTGGACCCATAGCGAGGTTAAAGCCTTATTTGAAATGCCGTTTAACGATCTGCTTTTTAAAGCCGCGACCGTACACCGTGCTAATTTTAATCCTAATCAGGTGCAAATTTCTACTTTACTATCAATAAAAACAGGTGCTTGCCCTGAAGATTGTAAATATTGCCCGCAGTCTGGTCATTATAAAACCGACCTAGAGCGAGAGCGCCTTCTAGAAGTAGAAAAAGTAGTAGAGCAAGCACGCCTTGCAAAACAAAAAGGCGCCACCCGTTTTTGTATGGGCGCTGCGTGGTCAGATCCTAAAGATCGTGATATGCCGTACATTTCAAAAATGGTTAAAGAAGTAAAAGAGCTTGGCCTTGAAACCTGTATGACCCTAGGTAAGCTCACCAATGAAAAAGCGCATACGCTGAGTGATGCAGGGCTTGACTACTATAACCATAATTTAGATACCTCACCTGAATACTACGAACAAATTATATCTACCCGCACCTTTGCAGACAGACTAAACACTATTGATCATGTGCGTGATGCCGGTATGAAAGTTTGTTCTGGTGGTATTGTCGGTATGGGTGAGCAACCCAGCGATCGTTATGGGTTATTAATGCAATTGGCAAATTTGCCGCAGCAACCAGAAAGCGTCCCAATTAACATGCTAGTAAAAGTAAAAGGGACACCGCTTGAAAACGTAGACGACTTAGATCAGTTTGAGTTTATTCGTACTATTGCCACCGCGCGTATTATGATGCCACACAGCTATGTGCGATTATCGGCAGGGCGCAGCGCAATGAATGAGCAAATGCAATCGATGTGTTTTTTTGCCGGTGCTAATTCCATTTTTTATGGTGATAAACTCCTTACTACAGAAAACCCAGAAGCTGATGCTGATATGCAATTAATTAAAAAACTGGGTATGAACCCTGAAACGTCAGAAGACTATTCAGATGAAGCCGTTGCTGCGTCGTTATCTTCTAAAGTGGCCGATAAAGCCAGTTCAGAATTGTTTTATCCTGCTTAACATTGTGTATTGCTATGTCATTTGATTTTATAAATAGCCATTTACAAGCGCGCCAGCAAAGCGCGCTCAACCGCAAGCGTTATGTTATTGAGCAAGCCAGTGCGCGTGAAATTATAGTTGATAATAAACGCTATCTTAACTTTGCTAGTAACGACTACCTAGGCTTTGCCGATGAACCCACTTTGCTTGAAGGCATGCAGAGCCTAGGAAGTCACAGCTCTGCTTTAGTGACAGGCTATCAAGGTGCGCAGCAACAGCTCGAAAAATACCTATGTGCTCAGTTGGGCTATAACAATGCCATGCTGTTTAATTCGGGCTTTAGTGCTAATAGCAGTGTTATAAAAGCGTTATTTCAAGATAAAGCCATTGCTCAACAAAGTGCGATTTTTCAGGATAAACTTAATCATGCGAGCTTAATCGACGGCGCACTGCATGCAAACGCGGCACTTGTGCGCTTTAACCATAACGACATGAATCATTTACGTTCACGGCTGGAAAAGTCCAATGCTAAGTATAAACTGATCGTGAGTGAGGGTGTATTCTCAATGGATGGCGACCAAGCCCCATTAATTGAGTTACTTAGTTTAGCTAAAGCACATAACGCCTGGTTAATGATAGACGATGCGCATGGCTTTGGCGTACTGGGAAAATCGGGTTTGGGAAGCTGTGAGCCACTTATAGCGGCAGATAATTTACCAGATATTTTAGTGATCACCTTTGGTAAAGCGGTGGCAAGTAGCGGGGCGTGTGTATTAGGTTCAAGTGAATTTATTGATTACATGTTGCAGTTTAACCGCGATTACACTTATTCGACTGCAATGTCGCCATTTATTGCTTTGCATACATTATCAAGAATTAAAACCATACGTGATGCTAACCACAAGCGTGCAAAATTAAACGCTAATATTGCTTTATTTAAACGTTTAGCCAATGAACACAAAATTGCCTTAATGGATTCAACAACTGCCATTCAACCCCTAGTTTTAGGGTGTGCCGAACAGACCTTAAAAGCCTGTGAGCAGCTCAAACAGCAGGGGATTTGGCTAACCGCTATTCGCCCGCCCACGGTGCAGCATAATACCTCAAGGCTTCGCGTTACCTTAACCGCCGCCCATACCGAGCAAGACATAACAACATTGGTAAATTGTTTAAAAAAGGCCATTGCATGATAAGCGCACACGCTACAAATGCTAACTCGCGTATAAAGTCACCGTTAACTTGTTTAGCTTTTAGTAGTTTAAAGCAGGTAACGCAACGCAAGTTTTCAACGGCGGCAAACCAATATGTAGCCCATGCGCATGTGCAAAAACAAGCAGCAATCGATTTAATTAAACTCATTAAGCTTGATGCGAGCACAAAGCACAAACATTGTGTTGATTTAGGCGCTGGGCCGTTAGTGAATACCGAAGAGTTACAAGGAATATATAAACAGGTAATTGCCATGGATTTAAGCCTTACCATGCTTAAAAATAGTGCAGTAACCGCACCGCGTATTTGCGCCGACATGGATAATTTACCCTTTCAACAAAATAGTATTGATGTGGTATTTAGTAATTTTGCAATGCAATGGTCGGCTAATTTTGAAATGCTAATGCATTCATTATATTCAGCTTTAAAGCCCGGTGGGCAGGCGTACATAAGTACGGTGGTAGAAGGCTCACTACATGAAATAAAAACGGCGTTTGCCGCGCTCGATTCGCATAGCCACATTAATAACTTTTTAAGTAGCGATAATATAAACCAATCGGTCAAAAAGGCAGGGTTTATTGTTAATAATGCGACAGAGGTTATTTATACAGATGAGTTTACCAGCCCGCTTAAAGCGATTAGTTCAATTAAAGCCATTGGTGCAACGTCGAAAAATAAAGCAAGCCAACGCCCTGGTCTATTAACTAAATCGGCGCTACAAAAAGTATGTGCGGGGTATCCGCTTATAAACAACCAAGCCCATGTATCTTACCATGTGGTATTGTTATCATTAGAAAAAGCCCAGTAAAAATAATAAGGCCATGCCATGAACCAGTTTTTTATTACCGGTACCGATACCGACGCCGGTAAAACTCATGTAACCAGTTTGCTGTTAAAGTTACTCGCGCAACATAAAAAGCGCGCAATAGGTTTTAAGCCGATTGCCTCTGGGTGTGAAATGGCGTTTGAGCAGCTCGTAAACGCAGATGCACTAATGCTAATGGAAAGTGCCACAGTCAGCGCTAAATACGACATAATTAACCCATTTGCATTTGCGCCCGCCATAGCTCCGCACATTGCAGCAGAGCAAGTGGGAGTAACCCTAAGCGTTGAAAAGCTACGTACCGCTTATAAAAATGTGAAGCAACAAGGTGCAGACTACCTGCTAACAGAAGGTGCGGGCGGCTGGGCATTGCCAATTAATAATAACGAATATTTATATGACTGGGTAAAAGCAGAGCAACTACCCGTAATATTAGTAGTAGGGATGAAACTAGGCTGTATAAATCATGCATTACTCACTGCAGCACATATGCAAAGTATGGGTGTTAATTGCATTGGCTGGATTGCCAACCAAGTTGATGCCACTATGGATGAATACCAAGCAAACCTAGATTCGCTTAAAACACGTTTACCATTTCCGTTGCTTGCTATAAGCCCCTATACCGAGCAAACCCCTAAATTACAAATTTATAAAACTCTTCTTACTGCACTTGCTATAAATGCCTAAACTATACTGCTTTGTAATTTTATAAATATACAAAGCAGTTTATATATTAAATACACCGGTTTAATAAATATGTTTAGCGCCTTGAAATACACACCCTGTATGCATATATAACGCTAATTACACAGTGCTATTGTTACTAAGGAAATAACAAATACCATGACCCAACCATTTATTAAGAACTACGCTTATAATACACAGGTGAAGGCAGAATCAGCTCTACCAAAAAGTGCTCTGCCTAAAACCCGTGTAGGTATTTTAGGTGGGGGAACTGCAGGGGCAACAATTGCGATTCGCCTTGCGGCATTGGGCATAAAAACGACTATATTTGAGAAAAAAACGTCACTTATTGACGGCCCTCCTATGTGCCATCTGCACGCCGGTGGTAATTTATACCGTGAAATTCCAGATCAAGACTGTATAGATTTACTTAAACAATGTATTGATATTTTACGACTATATCCTTACAGCATAGATGTACGCCCAACTGTATTTGCTGTGCCAACGCGTGATGATGATTCACCGGATGATTTACTGCCAAGGTTAGACAAGCTTACTAATGCATATAAAGACTTAATTGAACAAGATCATAATAATAAAGTTCTTGGCGAGCCTGATAATTACTATCAGCTTTATAGCCATGAGCAAATGATAACCTTGAGTAAAAAAGAGCAGGTTACTGAGCCTAAAACGCTAGATGGGTGGATGATCCCCGTTGCTAAGCATTTAAACTTAAACAAAGTAAAATACCCACTTATTGTTGTTCAAGAATACGGTTGGAATATATTTAGATTGTCAGCAAGTGCACAGCTTGCGCTTGCCCAGTACGAACACGCTAACGTGCTTACCAGCACAGAGGTAAAGCAAGTCAGCAAAGTTGAGCAAAGTAGTGCTAACAATCAAATGCCAAAATGGAAAATTGAATACCAAAACAACCAAAGCAACACGACCCAAACAGCAGAAGTAGATTACCTTATAAACGCCTGTGGCTTTCAAACCGGTATTGTTGATGACATGGTAGGCGTAAAGCCCAAGCGTATGGTCGAATTTAAAGCCTCATACATTGCACACTGGCAAGGCGCTGGCGGGCAAATACCCGAGATTATTATTTATGGTAACCGAGGCACACCCGAGGGCATGGCACAATTAACGCCGTACCCTAATGGCTTTTATCAAATTCATGGTATGACTAACTCAATTACCTTGTTTAACGATGGCCTAGCAGATACAGCTGAGCAAACGGCACAGCCACAACTGCCTACTAAGTACTTAAATTATATAAATAATGGTTGGGATCAGCAGGTGCTAAAAGCACGTGGTCAAAAAGCGATTGATTATGTAGCTGAGTTTGTACCAGCATTTAAAAACGCTAATACGCAAAACAATGCCTTGTTTGGCGGCCAACAGATCCCAGGCGAAGACGACACCTTGCGCGTTGCCGACGTAAGTTTATATTCGCATATTAGCTACGCACGAGCCGAAAATGTAAAAGCGTCATCAACTTTGATCGCTGCTGACGAAATAGTAGCTGAATTTGTAAAGCTTGGTTTAATTTGCACAGAACACGACAGTAATAACCACCGTAAGCATCACCAATGGGCCTACCTTGAGAACAGTTGTAATGAAAATATAAGTAAAATTGCACAAGTACTTGCAAAAGAGCGAGGCTTCCCCACAGATATGGCAAATGTTAATCACGGTTTATATAAAAGCGTATAGTATAAAATAAAGTAACTTATTGAATTATATTGTTTTTATAAGTGCATTTTTACTATTGAACAGAAAAAAACCTAAAAAGCTTAACTTAATTTAATATATATAAAACTTTAAAAATATCCCTTGCGTTATGACATAGTTTGTCACAAAATAGCGCTGACGTTATGACATAGTGTGTCATAACGCAGTGGTTGCTATGGCCGATCAACAAAAAGAAATCGCTCAGCAATAAATGTTATTTTTGGAGACCATGTATGAAACGTGTATTTTTGTTTTTATTAACTAACTTAGCGGTTATGTTGGTATTAGGTGTTGTGCTTTCAATCATAATGAGTGCGCTGGGCTTAAGCCATCGTAGCCTGGGTGGTATTTTATTAATAGCTGCTGTATTTGGTTTTGGTGGGTCGTTTATTTCATTGTATATGTCGAAATGGATGGCGAAAAAATCAACCGGTGCACAGGTTATTACTAAACCAAGTAACGAAACCGAGCAGTGGTTAATGAATACCGTTGCTACGCAAGCTAAAAAAGCCGGTATTAATATGCCGGAAGTGGCTATTTACGACAGCCCAGAAATGAACGCGTTTGCAACCGGCCCGAGTAAAAATAACTCGCTGGTGGCGGTAAGTACGGGTTTATTACACAACATGACCCAAGATCAAGCCGAAGCGGTGCTTGCGCACGAAGTATCGCACGTGGCTAATGGCGACATGGTAACGCTCACGCTAATTCAAGGCGTGGTTAATACCTTTGTTATTTTTGCCGCAAAAGTGCTGGCGGGCATAGTAGATAATTTTATAAATAGCGATGAAGAAGAGGGCGGCAGCAGTTGGACTTACTTCTTATTCGATATGTTATTCCAAGTATTATTTGGTGTACTAGCAAGTGTGGTGGTTGCCCATTACAGCCGCAAGCGTGAATTTGCAGCCGATAACGGCGCAGCTCAGTTGGTAGGCGCAGACAAAATGCGTTCAGCCCTTGAGCGATTAAAGCAAAACCACCCATCGCAATTAGAAGGCTCAATGATGGCCTTTGGTATTGCCAGTGGTAAAGGCATGGCTGAGTTGTTTTCATCTCACCCACCGCTTGATGCACGTATAGACGCACTACGCAAGTAATTACGTAAATTAGTAAATATACAAAGCCAGCTTAACAGCTGGTTTTTTTATACTTGCAATCTAGTACCTTTTATGCAAGCTTAATGTGGAGTACGAAAAATACTCATTAATTTTTTATTTGTTATAAGCTCTCTAATATAAGGAAATAAATATGAAGTTACTTAAAGTATTAGTCGTTGTTGCAATTGCTTTACCAAGTGTTGTTTTAGCTAATCAGCATGTAATTACAGCAAACAAACAAGTTTTCTCTTCGGATAATAAAACCCAAACATATATAGGTGACGTACACCTTTCATTTGACTATAAAAATAAATTTCAGACCACATCAAACAGCGTTAGCTTTAACAATGGCGATACAGTAATGGAAGGAGAAGTAGTTATAACCTTTAATAATATTACCGCAGTAACTGATAAAGTTACTTTTTCTGAGTCTGATTCAGGTGTTTTAGCTAAAATGGATGAAGTGACTTTTACTTATAAGTAATTGTTTATTTAGAAACACAAAAGCCAGCTTGTTTGCTGGCTTTTTAATATTCTGTATGTGGGTTATTTATCAAAAATAATATCGGTAATTCCCTCTGGTGAGAGTATTTCAATCCAGTAACCGTCTGGGTCTTTAATAAAGGCAAGGCCTTTCATTGAGCCGCCATCTGGCTGTTTTACAAACTCCACATCGTATTTAGCAAAGCGTTCGCACGCTGCATATACATCAGGTACGCTAATACCAATATGGCCAAAGCCTTTTGGTTCTTCATTACCACTGTGATAACCGCTAAAGCTGTCGTCGTTTTCAGTGCCCCAGTTATGGGTAAGCTCAATCAGCGCAGGGCGGCGAAACACCCATTGAGTTTTTTCTTTATCATCGCCTTTTGGCATATCTTGCTCATAGCCTAAAAAGTACAAGGTAAATTCCATACCAGGAAAGTCGTACTTACCTAATAGTTTCATACCCAATACGTTTTCATAAAATGCCAGCGACGGTTTTGGATCTTTAATACGCAACATAGTTTGCTGCATCACATAGCCCTCAGTGGCCTGTGCAATTTGCTCTGGAGATTCGTTATAGCTAGACATGAGATAATCCTTAATAAAATGACTGAAAAACCTTAATGGATTTAAAAAGGCAGGGAATACGAACATCATAATCAACAGCGGCAAAAATTAAAACCACCTAGCTAAATTACCAGCCAGTGAGCTGAATGTTTTATAAGCGAAAAATGGCATATTTAGCGGTACTGTTTATTTATACAGTAATGGTGTTTTGTCCAATATTACTGATCTCAACCATTTTGGGGTATCTCTGCATTTATGAAGTATGAGCTGTAGTTAACTAGTTGTTTACAGGTATTTATTTGAGGGCTAAGATAAATGCAATGTAATATATGGACATTTGTCGGTTTATAAAACGACAGTTGTCGTAGACAAAGTTGTTAGCTGTATAAGGAGGTCTAGTGGATATCGCACGAAATAAAAATACTTTAGAGCACATCGATGCTGAAGCTTTATGGCATATTCAAGCAGTTGATCAAGATGGCTATATTTGCATAGGGTGTAGATTAAAAGCTACTCCGTGTTCATATGATAGAAAGGTAAATAAAAAACGACCTTACTTCAGGTTTGATGAACCTGACATGCATGAAAAAGGATGTTTTTTTGAGCAAGATGAGAAGTTAACTAAGGAAGCAAAGAAAAAGAAAATATCTACACCTGAAGGCTTTCCTCTTTCTCATCCAAGCGTATTAATTTTGGGGGAAGAAAGATCTATTAGTGACCCGCAAGGTACTGGCTCTACTGGAAACAGCAGCAGAACTATATCAAAGGGGTCTGGAGGGCCATCTGAAACCCAAAGAAAGCACAATTATAGCGTTAAAACTATAAACTCAATCGCAAAGCATTATCTGAACTTCGCTTATGATAGGCGCAGTATGCCGCTTTCTATTAGTGATGTTTCAGGTGGTAATTATAATGAAGTAATCAAGCAACTCCCCGATGAAATTGTACTATTTCAAGAGAATAAATTAAGGTTTGGGAGGCTTAATAACTTCACAAAACCTATAGTTGATGATTCTACAATAGTAATAAAACTTTTGTCTGGCTGCTGGTTAAATAATAAACCTAGTAATACATATGATGTTGTTATTAATACTTCCGGTTGGAGTGATAGTAAAAAAGGTTACATATTAAGTTTAGTGTCAGCTTCTCAAGATGAATACAAAGAAAACAAAAGAAAGGGTACATTTGTATTTTTTATTGGAAAGCAATGCAATAAAAAAGCTAATGAATTTATCATAGATGACTATAGGCTATTTACTTGTTTAAGCCATTAGTGTGGTGTAAATACAGCTAACAAGTCGTTTAAAAGGACAAAAAACAGTTGGCTTTTGCTCCTTCGTCGCTAATTTTAGCCAACAATTTTTTGCCTCTTAACGAGGCGTTAGCTGTCTAGGAGGCAACGTGGAGAAAAAAGGATTTCATATCGCGCATGAAGCTTCCTTAATCGTTTCTGAGGAATATACCGGCTTGCATGGACGTGATGAGTACAATGCGGCTGTTGCTCACGTTTGTGAATTAATACGAGCATCATACAGTCTGTTTAGAAATGGTAGTTTTGCACCTTCATTATTCTTATCAATCACGGTATTTGAAGAGATCGCCAAAATAAAGGCTGGTCATATGCGCGCTTGGGGTGAAGAACGTACAAAAGTTAAGAGAGGAAAGGACCCGCTCTTTAATCATGGGAAAAAGCATAAAATATCTGTAGACCCTATTTATTTAATAGGTGATCGCATCGCAAATAGTATTGGAGCTGAACGGGCTAAAGAAATATTCGACGGGTATGAATCTGGAAAAAATTCATCGCTAAGAGAAGAGTCGCTGTATTTTTCACGTACAGATAAAGGGCTGCACATACCTTCCGAGAAAATAAGTCCCAGCTTGGCAGCGGAACATCTGCTGATTGCGATAGAAATTTATTCTGATGAGTTCTGGGGCATGACTGCTGAAGCATCTGAAATTTGTGATACAACTGATGAATTATATGCAGAAATTGAAGCTGAACTTAAAAGCAGCTAACAAACAACTGCAGCGGATCAAATTTCGCTGCGCTCAATTTGCCCACTGAGTTGGGCGTTATGTGTATGACATCTAATAATCAATTAATTTTTTAATAATATACTAAAGGAAATCTATTATGGCTTTATCTACTCTTGATTTGAAACATATTGCAGCATCAGGTGGGGGAATGATCTTAACTGCGAGTAATTTTTCAACTTTAGATTTGAAACATATTGCGGCTTCGGCATCTACTACACAAGCGCAAATTACTCTTAAGGACTTACGAGGAATATCTACTTTAGATCTTAAACATATTGCAACCTCGGGAAAAGGTTGCGTGGTTTTTGATTTTACATAAACACATAACAAGTTGCTTAAACGGAATAAAAACAGTTGGTTATCGCTACGCGATTTTAACCAACCATTTTTATCCGCTTAGCAAGGCGTTATATGCCCTGAACAAACTTGGAGTTTCACTTGAATAAATTCGATTATAGATTTGATTCTGCTCCGGACCCAAAAGGAAAAGTTGTTCGTTATTTCGTTTATACACTTCTAGTGTTTATTTCCACATTCCTGTTTGTGTCTTTAGTTCACTATGTGGGTGGTGTATTAAACGTAGATGTAAACCAGCCACTGAGAGAATTACCCACGAACGTCGTGTTTTTGGGGTTATTGGGAATGCTTGTTACATTAGTTCTCATTTATACTGTTGTATTGATGTTAGCTCGGGTAATTTTTAGAAATCTCGGGGTGTAATCGGGCATATAACAAAGCAAATTAAAAAGGGCGGACAAAAATCAGTTGGCTTTGTTCGTACCTCACAAATTATAGCCAACTAATTTTTGCCGTTTATTTACGGCGTTAGCGAACAAGTTCAATTTGGGACATTTAATCGGAGATAGAATGAAAAGCAATTTTAGTTTTACGTTCAAAACATTTGAATTCATTAATGGTAATCAATCAGATGAACCTAAAAGAGCAAGAGAAATAGCTGAAGAAATAAAAGCTTTTGTTGAAGGACAACTTAATTATATAAAAAGCTATCAACAACTAGAGAATATTATTACAAACTCAGACGAAGTGGCGTTATTAGATGCATTGACTGCTATCAACTATATCAATAGCGTAATGATTAAGGTTGAAAGCATTCATGAAAATAGCAAGTTAAGGCAGTTTTTTAAACCTATGTATAAATTTGTGGCTGACAGCCACGAAGATGCTACAGAAATTGTAAAAGAAGTACGTCAAAGTATTGTTCGCTAACAAGTTGCTTAAACGGACACAAACAGCTGGCTGTGCTCGTACCTCGCTATTATAGCCAGCCATTTTTAGCCGCTTAGCAAAGCGTTAGGTAACTATGGATGGTCAACCTTCTTAATCAAGCATTACGAAGCAGAGATGTTAGAAAACTCGTAGAACCTCATTTGCACGAAGTTGTTTGGGATTCTGGCGTTGATGAAACCAGCGAGTGGGTAATGGCTTCATTTGAAGATCTAACTCATATCCAAAAATTGGAGTCTTGGTTAAATAGCAAAGAGATTTCGGATTCCATCGAAGTCATTTTAACCGATACTGCTTGGTCTGAACTTCAGCAAACAACTTGGGATGCTCTGCTTAAGAAACCAGACGATTACTTTAATCAAAAACATATGCTTGTAGTTGCAGCAGATCGCTCTTGGATAATGGAGTATACCCCACAACAGATAATTAGATTTGAGCGTTGGGTTAAAGTTACATGCCGAGTTTGAATTGGCAGTTAATTGAAACGTGGACGGTGTCCACTTTATCGGGTGAAGATCACAAAAAACAGTTGGGTATTTTCACTCCGTTCAACATTTTAGCCAACAATTTTTTGCACTCTTAGTGCGGCGTTGTTATATGTAAATCAATAAGTAGGCATTATGCAGCTATAAACACTAGAAGAATTGCAAGCCAATCTTGATAAGGTGATTTCTGAAATTGATACGAATGAATTCGATGATGACCTTGTTAGGCAGTTTATAGAGCATCGTGTTATTTCATTAGCTTTTGGTGTTCACACGTATTCAGAAATGATTGTACGTAAGGTTGTGACAAAGGAAGAAGAGAGCAAGTTTAACAAGAACCTTAGTGTTTATAATCAAATTGAAAGCACACTAGCTCAAAGAGCATATGAGTATTCTACAGAAGACTTGTTTAATCAGCTTGTCGCATGTAAGAAAATTTTGGATGCTAACATTCAAAATTAAAAAATATAATCAGGTAATCAAAGACCGCCCACAAAAGGGCCTGAGGGCTGGACCTCCACTGCTGTGCAGCTCCGGCCCTTTATCTCGGCGTTAGGCATTTAAACACTCAGCAATCACAGGATAATTATCAATGGGGAATAATGGTTCATCATTTAAGTTGTATGTTAAGCATTTAGGTGCTGCGTACTTGATTTATATAATTTTAGGGATGTTTAATTCACTACTATTTAAGCAAGGTATATACAACTTTGGGGCCTTTGATGAGGTTGAGATTAAGTTCAGACTTGCTCAAACTATAGATATTATTATGTTTATAGCGGTTATTTGGGCTTCATGGGCACAGTACTTAGTTACTAAAACGATAAACAAAAATTTTGCTCTCGTGGCACTACTTTTCAGGTTTGGAGAAGGGCTTCTCGGCTTTGTCGCAACAATCATTACATTGGCAGTGATAGCAGTTTTAAAGAATCCAGAATTTTCAACTGTATTTCAAGATGAGCAGCTGCATACATTAGCTAGCATATTTGTGAAAATAAGTGGCTCGATGTGGGATGTTCTTTTAATTATCATGGGTATTGGTGCCACGATTTTCATGTATTTGTTCTACGTTTCCAATTACGTACCTAAGTGGTTGGTTCTTTGGGGACTATTCACTTATATTTCGATGGTGGTGTATGGTTTTTCAAATATTGTTCTACTTAATCCACCTCAAGTATTGAGTTACTTCATGATGCCGGGAGCTTTTTTTGAAATAACGTTTGGCCTTTGGTTGTTAATCAAAGGAATAAACATCCAACCTGATAAAAATCATGCCTATCAAGGACAAATGTAGAACCAAAGAGGTCTGTAGAACCAAAGGGGTCAAATCTTGACTTTAGACATCAAATTCATGCGGCAATCTTATAAGCTGTTTTTAAAATAAAATGCTGGTGGCTCACTATATAATTAATTTCTAAGTTAAATTTAAAGTAAAAGGAAGTTTTTATGAAAGGTATTAGACGTATTTGGTTTTGGTTTACGCTAGTTGTGTGCCCATTGTTGATTATTTTAGGTGTAGCTACCTTTGCACAGTTATTAGGGCAGTACATGTATTCTCAGCAATTTAGTTTTTCTTCACTATCTAGTTTTCAAATTGCATTTATGGGGGGCGGAATTTGTGCGTTTTCTGTATTTTTAAGCACATTAAAAGAAGCAAAAATACGCTTTTTTGCAAAATGAGGGGTTAATAAGGAAACTACGGTTGTTGGTGGGCTCGCTAGGTTTGCTTGGTTTTGAGCCTCTTTTAAAACGGGTGTAAAATTAACCGCTATTAAATGGACGATTCAAGGATGAACAAAGGATTATTAAAATCGTAGAATGACGATAAAGGCTTTGGCTTTATTAAATCAACCACACAGAGATGAATGTATTTATAAAATGGTTGATTTTAGCTGCATTAATTATTGCCGCTATTGCTTGTTATTCGTATGGTAGCACACTGGCTTATTTTTTTTATTATTGCGGGCTTTGTTTTTTGAAATGGCGTTTTGGTTTAAGGTGTTTCCTATAAAAAAGAAATCATCATGATGGAAGTCGATTTTACTCACCAAAGAAAAACTTATGCCACACAGATAAATCCTTCATTATTTTGCTAGAGTAGTTATTAGTATTAAAAAAATAATGGAGTACTTAATTACTCCATTATTTGAAAGAACTTTAATTTAGTAAAATTATTTACTCTGTTTCAGCTTCTAAAGACTTTCTATCGTCTGCAAATAAACCTTTCCATTTGCTTGGAATATAGCTGTCGATTATTTTTGTTTCAGTATTTAGTTCTGCGAGTGAGTCTTTTAATCGAGCCATAGTTTTTGGTATATTTTGGCTAGTATCACCAACTACTGAGCGAACTAAGCTTTGACTAAGTTGATTGACAGAGATCCCACCAGACTGTTGTTCGAATGTGGTGTATACATCAACTTGATAACCTGTTTGATATTGAACAACACATATGAAGAACGTTGTTCTTTCACTCCACCCGCTAACTGATTTATCTGACTTCATAGTGAGAATAGGAGATTCACACTGAGGTATTTTCATAGCTGAACCTCCTGATGCTTGTGATAAAGCTGAGAATCCGCTCATCACGTTACCTAACTGTGTATTTTGAAATGGACTAACTAATTTAAAACGAGATGCTTTTTCAGGAAGAGATGCTGGAGGAATACCTCTATTCACCGTCAAGCTATCCATACTAGATTGAGCCGAATCAATAATCGTATCAAGAACAGTATCTCGAATAGACGAGTCACCTTTTACATCGATTATCATATACGCTTGCTCTGTTGTTCTTGTTGGAGTGGTTGAAGCACAACCACCTAGAACAAACATAGATAAGGCTACAAGTATTTTGTATTTCATTCGAATTTTCCTTTATTTTATTATTATCTAAGACTTCACCGTCAAAGAACGGCTTACTTTACAATAACCTAGAATAAAAACAATAAATTAACGTATGTTACTGACTGTTTGGTTAAAAACTGGTCAGATGAGTTGCTCGTATAGGTACGATTGTGTTTTTGTTCCTTTCATAGGGTTGAAATTAGTGGCTTAAACATCAAAATTAAAGAGATTGTAAATTATTATCAGTATTAAATTATTGAAACAAAAAAGGCTGCAAATCTGCAGCCTTTTACGCTTGAGGAATAAACTAGATACCCACTCTAATTTTTGCAGATTGGCGAACTAAGTACTAGGCTTTCACCAGTGTGAAAACAAGCTGGGTCACTTATGGCAATCGCAAGAAAGCGTCAAGTAAGCTTGGTTGATACAAAGTACTACCACTGTATATCACGTTGTGTTCGGCGTGTTTTTTTGTGCGGTGAAGACCATTTTACTGGTCAATCTTTTGAGCATCGCGGAGGGTGGGTTGAAGACAAATTCCTTGAGTTAGCCAAAATATTTTGTATTGACGTCTGTGCTTATGCCGTTATGAGTAACCAGCAAAATGTTGGAACATTTTACAACAGCGCAGTTGGCCCGGAGGACGGAAGGCAGGATGCCTGAAGTACATGCATTTAGTGTTGTATGTAGATGACAAAAAAGCGAACAGACTGAATGATAAAGCGATTTGTGAAAAGCTATTAGCATAAACTTTAAATTACTCAGTAGAAAAGTTGAAACTGCATCATGCAGCTATTTTTATGCGTGGAATTTAAATTTAAGAGTAATAATTGCTTAAAAAATAAATCTAGAAAAACAGTTTTGCTTGCAAAATTAGAAGGGTGTCTTTCAAAATTAAAATGGATGTCTAGTTTGTTTTCTTGATGCCTAGTTTGTTTTCTTTTTTATTTAGTCATGAGCAGCTAACTCCAGAGCTGATTAGTAAATTAGGTGACACAATTTTAATATATTAATTATGGGTGTCACTTTATGTTTTTGTTTAAAACATCATGTGCTAAATTTAATGAAGCTATATTTACAGGGAAGATAACATGACAAAGCGATTACGTTTTTTATTACCATCAGTATTATTTTGTTTTGGAACAAGCGCGCTAGCAGCCGATCCTATTATATATTACGGCGGAGATATTCTCACTATGGAAGGAGAAAAGCCGCATTATGAGGAAGCTTTAGTTGAGTCAGAAGGGCGGATTGTTTACCTTGGTAGCTTAGCGAAAGCCAGAGAAAAGTTTGACAATCTACAAAACAAAGACCTTCAAGGGAAAACACTTTTACCCGGTTTTTTGGATGCCCATAGCCATATGTACAATACGGGTTTAATTGCGCAATTGGCAAATTTATTACCTCCTCCAGATGGCCCCGGTGCAAATTTTAATAGTTTAGTGACAACAACCAAAAAGTGGATGGAGTCTGCTGAAGGGAAGTTCATTATCGGAAAATTTGGTTGGGTGTTAGCGAATGGGTATGACGATTCGCAGCTTAGCGAAAAACAACATCCAACTAAAGATGTTCTAGATAAAATTTCGTCTAAATACCCAGTGCTTATAATGCATCAATCGGGTCATCTAGCAAGTGTCAATTCAAAAGCTCTAGAAGTAGGTGGCTACACAAAGGATACTAAAGACCCTAAAGGCGGTGTAATTAGACGTTTGGCAGATAATAGTCCTAATGGCGTGCTTGAAGAAGCGGCTTTTTTTAATCTATTACTGCCTATTGTTGCCACTAAATCCGATGCTGAAGTACAACAGAGGTCCATTGAGCTTGCTCAGGTGGAGTATGCTAAAAATGGATATTTAACTGCTCAAGATGGCCGCACCACAGCGGATGCGACTTCGGCTTTAGAAAGAGCAGCTCGTGATAAATCGTTATTCATTGATGTTGTTTCATACCCTGACATCGTCTGGAATAAGTCAGCTGTTAAGCCCGAATTTTATAAATCAGATCGCAGTTATTTTAATCGATACCGAATAGGGGGGGTTAAATTAACTTTAGATGGCTCGCCACAAGGAAAAACAGCTTGGTTATCATCACATTATCATACGCCACCGGAGGGTAAACCGCTGGACTATAAAGGTTATCCTATCATGAGTGATGAGATAGCGATTAAACATATAAACACTGCGTTTAAAAACAAATGGCAGATTATTGCTCACACCAATGGTGATGCCGCGATTGATCAATATATTAAAGCTATTAAAGTGGCTAAAAAAAGTTATGGGTATGATGATCACCGTAGCGTGATGATTCACGGCCAGACTTTACGTAAAGATCAAATACCGGATTTAGTAGATTTAGGGATCCTCCCATCGTTGTTTCCTATGCACACTTTTTACTGGGGTGATTGGCATGTAGAGTCTGTTTTGGGGCACCCAAGGGCAGATTATATTTCGCCATCACGAGATGTAGTTGAGGCTGGTTTAACGATTACTTCTCACCATGATGCCCCTGTGACATTTCCAAACTCAATGCGAGTGCTCGATGCAACGGTTAATCGTATTACACGATCGGGTAAAGTATTGGGACCGGATCAACGTTTAACGCCTTATGAAGGATTAAAAACATTAACACAATGGGCTGCTATTCAATATTTTGAAGAAACTAGTAAAGGTACGCTCGCTGAGGGAAAACTCGCGGATTTCGTCATTTTAAGTAACAACCCTTTAAAAGTAGATCCACTGACTATTAAGGATATAAAAATAGTACAAAGCATTAAAGAAGGGCATGTTGTATATTCAAATTGATATTCAACATGAAACAATTTTAACGCTTAACTATACGACGGCTTTAGTCACCGTCGTATTAAACCTCAGCCTTGAGATGCAACAGTGAAGTTTGAGATTTAATGAATATTTATAAAACTTCTAACGGTTAATTCTTTGTAAAAAATTGTCCCTTTTTTGTTTGCTTTTGAATTCATATGCTAATTTTTAAATGCTCGGTTAAGCGAATAATAATCAAATTTAAGGGTTGAAAATGAAAAAATGTACTAATTTATTGTGAGAATTCATGTAGCGGCTTATTTTAGTCGCTATTTTTTTGGATAGCGTGTTAAACATATATAAATAAGGAGATACGATGAAGCTGGCAATGTTGATGTCGTTTATGTTTTTTTTAATTAGTTGTTCGAGCTTAGCAACCAATAGCAAAGAATTAAGTAAATCTAAGCAAACTGAAGAGTTTATTACTCTTGTCAGTCATGCCAAAACCTATGACCTGTCTCATAATTGGGATGAAAATTCCCCAATAGCGTCCGTTAACCCAAAATACTCAATGGCACTTAATGCAACCCATGCAGATACACGTGGTACATTTGGTGATAACAATCAGCTCTCATTCACCTCAGAAATAATGCAATGGAGTGGTCACCATGGAGGTCCTACTATTGATGCGTTAGGTCACATTGGTCGAGATGGTTTACTGTATGGTGGAGTAGATGCGGGGCAAGCGACCAATGATCGCAGAGGAATAGGACGCAGTGGTGTAGGAAGTGACTTAGGAATTGATCATTATCCTGTAAACTTATTGAGTAACCGAACGGTATTACTTGATGTGGCTCGCTTTATTAACGGTGACGATACCCCATTGGCTGCAGATTTTGACATAACGGCGTCACATTTAAAAAGAACAGCAAAATCGCAAGGTGTAAAAATTAAAAAAGGCGACACTGTGTTTATTAGAACGGGGTGGGGGCAATATTTTGCTAATAACCCACAGCAATACATTGCAGAGCATGCTGCAGGCGTTGGTTTAAGTGGTGCACAGTTTTTAATAAAGGCTGGTGCCAGTGTTGTTGGTAATGACACCCTTACTTTTGAAAAACGCCCACCTATTGCTACAGAACCCTCATTTCAGGTTTTTCCGGTACATATGATGTTATTAGCAGATAACGGTATTTACATAATAGAAAATTTGTTCCTTGAGGAGCTAGCTAAAGAAAAAGTCTATGAGTTTATTGCCATTGTGCCGCCGCTTAAAATACGTGGTGGCACTGGCTCGGCATTACGCGTATTTGCACTTACAAGTAACTTATAGTTGAATAAAGAGTAAGGTTAATAGTGGTTACTGTTTTTATATACAGTGGTATCGTTTTTTGAAATAAGAAACATACACAAAGAGTATTTTTCTTTATCATGATAAAAGTACTGGCTGTAAAATTAACAATACTTATATGGACGACTCAAGGATGAACAAAGGAATATTAAAATCGTGGAATGACGATAAAGGCTTTGGCTTTATTAAATCAAGCACACTGCAACACGATACCTTTATACACATATCGTCGCTCAAACATATGAGTCGTAAACCTAAAGTGGGCGATATTATCTATTTTGAGGTTGCAACCGAGCCTAATGGTAAAACTAAAGCTGTGAATTGCCGTATTGAGGGCGTACTTGCACAGCCACATATAAAAGCTTTAAAAAGGCCGGTTAGATTAAGCAAAACGTCAGGTAAGAACTCACCTTTAATGAAACTCATAACGTTTGGTATTATTGTTAGTATTGGCTTTAGCGTGTATAAAACCGGTTTTTTAAATACCAAGCAAACACCTGTAGTGACTAACGCTAATATAGAATCATTTATGCCCGCTAGTTCAAACTCACTTACTAAAACACAGCAAGCATTTCGCTGTGATGGCCGCCAACATTGTAGCCAAATGACCTCGTATGCAGAGGCATTATTTTTTATTCAACATTGCCCAAATACTAAAATGGACGGTGATAAAGACGGAGAGCCCTGTGAACGGCAGTTTGGAAATAGGTAGTTTTTATATTGGGGTTATTAATAAACTAAAAATTAGTTGATACCTGTTAAGTGGAATACGATTTTTAGTAATACAGTTATAAATAGCTGGTGGATTAAAAGATCGGTAAGGTATCCAAAGTTATGTGGATTAAAAGCCATTTACCATGGAGGTTGTTATGTTTAAAGCAATAATTGGATGTGCTGTTATATTTTCGTTTGTTTGTATGTTACTCGCCGCCGCACCTTTTACGCCTGCAATATCAGGATCATTTATTATGCTGTTGTTCGCAGGGGCTATAGGTTACAAGGGCTATCTGCAATCAAGCTTAATACTGCTGTTAATTAATACGCTGGCGGTTATTGGCAGCCCAAGTATAAATCTAGACAACACCCAAACATTACTGTTTTTACCAATATTATTTTTAATTTCATTTGGTGGTGTTTTATTAGGCGTAAGAAAGTTAACGAAATTGTAAAAGAAGATGCCGAAGGGATATATGATTATATTATGGAGCAGGTTAATAAATTATGAGTGATAGAGAAATTTGGGTCGCTATATTAATTATGTCATCTATTATTTCTGGGATCCTTTATGTAGTTTTTGGCCAAATGACCGTACGTAAATTAAGAAAAAACCCTAAAACAAAAGATATACTCGGTCTAGAGGTTATTAGTGGTTGGGATATTATAAATGTTGCTCAAGCATTCTCCTTGCCAAGGCGTTGGTTACTTAAAATTGAAAAAAGTAAGTTTTCTTTTATGTATGCGCACTCTTCGTTGTTATTTGAAAATACAACCAAATTCGATAGATTTCTTGGATGTATCTTTTATTGGTTATTAACACTTTCGGGTCTATTTGGCGCTTTACTCGTTGTACTTAACTTATTTGGCGTTTTTAGTTAATTAGTGTAAATATTGAATTGGCTAGTTATATGACTAGCCAATTTAATTATCAACTTTATTACTACAAAAATGATTTAGCTTTACTCATTAAAACGCTTCAAATATAGCTGCTATGCCTTGCCCGCCACCAATACACATTGTGACTAGCCCATATTTGCCTTGAGTTCGTTTGAGTTCGTACAAGCATTTAGTTGATAAAATTGCACCCGTTGCGCCAACAGGGTGGCCTAAGGCAATTGCACCACCATTCGGGTTTACCTTATGCGCAGGAAAGTTTAACTCGTTAGCAACGCACAGTGCTTGTACTGCAAAGGCCTCGTTAGACTCAATCACATCCATATCGTCGATGGTTAAGCCGGTTTTTTCAAATACCTGTTGTACTGCAGGAATAGGGCCGATACCCATTAAAGTAGGATCAACGCCTGCTCTGGCATAACCCACTAAACGAGCGAGCGGTTTTAAGCCTTGGTCATTTGCTTTTTGCTCTGACATAAGTACCAACATGGCTGCACCATCGTTTATACCTGATGAGCTTGCTGCGGTAACGGTTCTATCTTTTTTAAAGTAGGGCTTTAAAGTTGCAAGTTTATCGGCTGTGGTATCGGCGCGAACATGTTCGTCGGTGTCAAAAACGTGCGTGCATTTACGTGATTTAATCTCGATAGGCACAATCTGCTGTTTAAAATGACCTGCAGCAATGGCTTTTGCAGCTTTATTATGGCTGTTTGCTGCGTACTCGTCTTGTTGCTGACGGCTAATTGAATATTTTTCTGCGATGTTTTCAGCAGTTATTCCCATCGGGTTGTTATCCCATGGGTCTTGTAAGGTCGTGGTAAGCTCATCAACCATAGTGCTATTACCCATTTTTTGCCCCCAGCGGTTACTTTCGAGGGTATAGGCAGAGCTACTCATGCTTTCTGCTCCGCCAGCAAGGGCTGCATCTACATCACCTAATTGAATTTGTTGTGCCGCTTGTATGATTGCTTCAAGCCCTGAACCACATAAGCGATTAAGCGTTACAGCGTGGCTGCTTATAGGTAACCCAGCATCTAGTCCAATAACCCTTGATAGGTAAGCGTCTTTTGGGCCGTTATGAATAACTTTGCCTACCACACATGAGCCAATTTGGTCAGGGGTAAGCTGAGATCGGTTTAGTGCTTCTTTTGCGCACAGAGTGCCAAGCTCAGCGGGGCTAAAATCTTTAAGGCTGCCACCAAAGCCACCAATTGCGGTACGAACCGCACTGAGTATTACTACGCTGTTGTTTGTATTTTGTGTCATTGCTGTTCTCTTATTATTTTTATAATCACTTTTGCTGAAATATGTTTAATAGACAAAGGAGATCAATACTTCTTCTAACATCAAAGCATAACTTTTAAATAAACTAAAGGCGAGGTTGGGTTGAGCTGTATGTGTTTTCTAATAAAGTAAAATAGGCGTGTGATAATTATATTTTTGTGTAAATTTATAAAATAGGGCTCTCATTATGAGAGCCCACGGGGATTTATAAATCAATCATTTCAATATTAACAACTACATTTTTAAAACCAGCATCTTCAAACTCTTTTTTTAACTTTTCTGCACTTGAGTAATCACTAGCTGAAACACTTCGCTTACTTCTTTGGTTAGTAACAAGTGGGGTTTCATCACCAAAATAAACGCTACCAGCAAATTGGCTTTGTGCATAAAAGTGGCCTGTTAGGGTTGTTTTTTTAGGTCTTAAAACATGACTTAAATAGTATTGCATTGTTGATAAGCTTGTTTGTTGTATCATCCAAGGCCAATCCCATTTTTTATTCTCACCTGGTATATAGCGGTGTTCCCATTGATACTCAATGCTCTTTTCTTGACCTGCCCAACGGCCTATTACAAAATTAGCAGTGTCATTAGGTCTGTTTTCAGGATGGCTTAATAAAGCATTGCCTCCCCAACGCATAAAGCCATTTATTGATAGATCGTAAGTAATATCAGCATCGAATGAATAAGGATACGATATTGATGATTTAAACAAATCGACCTTAGCATTAAGCTTTGTGAATGCTGGTACATTGGTTCTTGCCTGTACAACAACACGTTCAGCTTCTGAGCCGCCGTTACTTGTTCCCCATGCTTGCTCTGCTGCTATAGTAACCGATAACGAAGTGTCTGATCCGCCAGTAACTGAAGGGGATTTCCATGTATTGGATAATGTAACAGACTCAGAAATACTGTAGTCATTTGTTTTAGACCAATTAGTAGCTGCATCGTATTCAATGGTAACGACTGACATTTGAGCTGCTGACGTGTCATTCACTGCAGGGACTGTTAACGTTTTAATTAGTTCTTTGTCGGCAGCAACAATATCACCTGTTATTTTATATGATTCGTTATCCATCACATATTCAAAGTTAGATACGGTAATAGCTGATTTTTCATCACATCGATAACCATCACAGCTGCCCCCATTATAACCTTGTATTTTCCATCCAGAGCCTGCTTTAGATACCTCCATGTCATCACCCACATAGCTTGAGCGATTTCCACCAACCCACGCAAAACCCATTGTGTGAGCAAGATATGATAGGGGTTTTATAAAATCCTCTTTTTGATTTACTAAGTCCCATTCAATTTGGCTTTGACTGCCAGGCGCTACTTTTACGGGGCTTAATTTAGGGATCTCATTAATAGGATCGTTAGGGTAGCACCAAGAATTTACAGCAAACCCTTGTTTTATTTCACCTGCGTAGCCAGAGCCCATAATAACCCAGCCATCAGCTAATCCCGTTATTTGCCACTTACCCATTTTGTTAGTAAGTTCGTTTCTGTAGGTTTGCGCTTCAGCCTTTGTAATTAGTCTATTATCAGCTGAGCAAACTCCAGCACCTAAGCTTTCATTTTTAAGTTGATCTGGATAAATTGCAGTTGTATTAGCACTTACAAAACTTGTGTGTGACAACAGCAATAGAGGTATTATTTTTTTCATTAAGTTACATCCTTTAAAATCATATTTTAATTAGGCCCTAATTAAATAATCTAATTTTGGACCGATTTTGATTCTAAAGAACTCGCTATATTTTTATAGAGTGTTAAATGAAAGTTGGTTTTTCAAAAATATTAGTTGCTTAAATATTACAAAAATTCATTAAGACTATAGTGCTATTGTAGCTACATTTTTACCCCCTTGAGAGAGTACTCTAAAAAATCGATTAGATAGCGTGTGCTTTTTGGGATTAATTTATCAGGCCATATCAGGTTTACATCTCGTTTAATAGGTTTGAATTGCGTTAATACTTCAACCAAGCTTTCGTCTTTTATATGCGGTAATAAACAATATTTTGGACCATAATAAACACCTCTTCCTTCAATGGCAGCTAAGGCACACATTTCTATATCGTTGGAAATAAAGTTGGGTTGAGGTTTAAAAATTACTTTTTCATTTTTATTTGCTTTAAAAGACCAATTTTCAAATGGCGAGCACGATATGTGGGGGAGTTTAGCTAAATCGTCAAAATTACTTGGTATGCCATATTGCTCAATTAAACTCGATGAGCAAGCTAAAACAAAGCTCATTTGGTTAATGACTTTACATATATTTTGTGAACTATCTAATTTTCCGATTCTAATAGCTAAATCAAACTCGGTGGCTTTTAAATCAAGGCGTTCATCTGATAGCATCATATGAATCTTAATATTTGGATAAAGTAGGGTGAATTGATTTATAACGCCTGAGAAGTACACACTCTTTATAAAGTTTTGCGGTGCTATTAATTTAATTTTACTCACTTTATTTTCACTAGAGTTCTTAAAATTGCACAGCGTACTTTGTAAACCCTCTACGTGAGCTAAGCAATGGCTATAAAAGCTCTTTCCTGGCTCTGTTAATCGCAAACTTCCTTTTTCACGATAAAACAACGCTAAAGATAAGTCTTCTTCAAGTTTTTTTATTTTTCTTTGTAAAGTGGGTAAAGGAATATTTAACTTTACTGACGCTTCATTAAATGTTTTGTAATCATTTACTTTTATAAAAAGCGCGATTATATCAAGCAAGGTAAATCTCCTGTATAAATTTGAGGTATAAAATCGTATTTAGTACTTAATTATTGGTTAGATTCATAAAACTAATCATTTATTTAAAGTACCCATTAGTCCCTTTTGTGGCAACAAAAATTTTACCTTTGTATTAAATGATTTAGTTACTCGTTTTAGGATAGGAAGTACTGAAGGAAAGTATGAGTTATTTTATAATAAATAACTCATTAGAAATAATTAGTAACATTTAATCAAACAATACAATAGACACGTAATAAGCTAGGTATTACGATTAACAAACTCAATAAAAAACGCTATAAAAAGCAGAGAGTTATTATGGAAGGTAAACCAATAGATAAGAGTGTATTCGATTCTTTTTTTGGGGAATATTCATGGATGTTTAAGGCTTGTAGCATTGTTGCTTTTATAATGTGTGTATATATCAGTTTTAATACTAAAGAGTATATATGGACGCTACTTATTAATGGCGATTTAAATTCTACTATGTTGGTTATGATACTCGGTTACTTATCTGAATTTAGATATCGCTTTATTAAAGAATCAAGAAATAATTGATAGCTACTAATTTAAATCTAAGGTACTAGAGATGAATATATTTATAAAATGGTTGATTTTAGCTGCATTAATTATTGCCGCTATTGCTTGTTATTCTTATGGTAGCACTACTGGCTTATTTATTTTTATTATTGCGGGCTTTGTTTTTGAAATGGCGTTTTGGTTTAAGATGTTTCCTATAAAAAAGAAATCGTCATTGTAGAAAGCTATTTAACCGTCTTGAAAAATAAATTTTTTTAGTTAGCGAGATAAGGGAATAAATAAAAAGGCTGCATTTTTTGCAGCCTTTTTAGTTTTATAAACTTAGTGGGTAACTCTATCGCCCCAAATGTCTTCTAGGCGGCTATCACGACCACAGCGCCAGCGATAGGTATTATAACGAATAGGGTTATTTTTGTAGTAATCTTGATGATAACTTTCTTTGCCCTTTATCGGGTAAAAGGTTTTCGCATCAAGAATAGGGGTTACCACTGTTTGCTTAGTAAACTCACTAATAACGGCTTGTTTAGATTTTTGAGCTAGCTTTCGCTGTTTCTCATTAGCTACAAAAATTGCGCTACGGTAGCTTGGGCCTTTATCGCAGAACTGGCCTTTGGCGTCAAAAGGATCAATGTTAACCCAGTAATGGTTTAAAATATCTTGATAGCTTAATACGTCAGTGTTGTAGGTAACCAGAACGGCTTCGTAATGGCCGCGATGATTACCATTGTAAGTAGGATTTTTAATTTCACCGCCAGTAAAACCTGAGAGCACATCGGTTACACCTTCGAGTTTTTCAAAGTCACTTTCCATACACCAAAAACAGCCTCCTGCTAAAATAGCTTGTTCGGTTTTAGCATGAGCAAATGAGCTAGTCAAAAGTACGGCAGAAGTGACTGCAAATACGAGTGTTTTATTCATAAAAATTATCAACCTAGTGTGTGAGTGCGTAAATGCTTGTTATAGTAGACCCGCTAACTGTAAATACTCTTTCATTGTGTAGCAGGTAACTTGTTTTAAACTCGCTTTATATAAAATGGACTCTATAAATGGAAACCAGTAATTCGCGTAATGAATTAACCACACTTTTGCAAACCAGTTTTGCTTCTTTAGGCTATAAACTGCCAAGCGCTGATGAACTCGTTTCTCATGACCACAATGCCCAATACCATGGCTATGCATTTACTTTAAACCAAAAACGCATAATTTACAGAAAGGCTAAAGTTACACCCGACAGACCTGGCGCTTTTTTAGCACTATGGAAACGCCCAGCGGATTGTAAAAATAATAAGCCAATTCCGTTAAATGATGAGTTTGATTATTTACTCGTAGAGGTTACCAGCGAAGGTTTAACTTCTACGAACAACCAAGTTACAAATATTGAACGAGGCTTGTTCATGTTCCCCGTAAATGTATTACTAAAAAAAGGCATAGTGAGCTCTTTAAACTCTAAGGGTAAAACAGCTTTTAGAGTGTTTCCACCTTGGAGCGAAAGCGGAGCCTTTAAAGGGACTGGCACATTTAGTAATTCTGCTAAAGTTACTCAGCGTTGGCAATGCGATTATTTCTTAAAGCAAGATCAAAATAAATTAATTGATTTATCTAAGTTAAACAAAATTTTAGCTAACGCTGTTTAAATTTGAACTATTAAGTCACTTTACCAGCATTGTTTTATATAGGGTTGTTTACTAAAGTGAGAGCATACAGTCATACGAATATTAGGTAAGATATGAACCAGTTAACCGAAAAATCAATTAGTTGCCCTTACTGTGGCGAATCCATAGAAGTATTAATTGATGTGGCTGATATTGATGAGCAATACATAGAAGACTGCCAAGTGTGTTGTAAGCCTATCTCGTTTGTCGTATTTGAAGATAACGACGAACTTAATGTAAATGTATACAGTGAAGATGAGGCGTTTTGAATATTTAGTGAAAGTTGGTGAACCGAACTTTTACACAAATCTAAGCTGAAAATTCAGTAACTTTAATTTTTCTTAATGATATTGGTTGTATATGATACCAAAGTGTTTTAAATGCCATGCTAATATTTCATTATCGTGGTTTATTCTATCTTTAATGTCGACTCGTTATAGATGTATTCGTTGTGGCTCATTATATGAATTCACAAATCGTCACCGCTATTTAGGCGTATTTTTTGCGGTACCGCTAGTTTTTTTAGTTATTATGCTAGAAGGTTTTATAACTTCAGCTCTACTAAGAGTAATTTTGTTAATTTCTGTTGCTATATTAATCATGATTTTAATACCTGGGCAACACCAATTAAGTGAAAAAGATAATTTAGAAATTAAAAAAAGGAATAGTAACTGATTAGCAAAAGAGTGGTTTTAGTTTTAATGAAAACTTGGGCGATAATTGTCAGAAGGCTGTAAATACTTTCAGCCTTAAGATAACATTCAACTTGATTAGCTTTGCTGCTGTTCACGCGCTAATTGGTTAGGCAGCAACTCCTCCACAATTTCTCTCGCTGGTAAGGTGTAACGTACGCCATCAAACATAACCGATGTGAACTCATCAATATTAGTAATGCCGGTAAGGGTCCAACCTTCACCACGTTTTGGGCAGTAAACAGTAGTAGTTGGTTGTATTACTTTAAAATTGTCGCTCATAGTTTATCTCAATTAATGCTTGTGAATACGATATGGTAAGTTAATAATGACGTTCTATAAAGTGCTATTTAAAGCGCGTTTACTTTATTTGGCATAGGCATGCTTAAAACGATAAAATTACCCCGCGTTACCTTGCGTTTAATTACCCACAAACATGGCGCAGCGCTATTAACAATTTTAAATAATCCCCTCGTTTATGAGTTTAACGATTATAAAACGCCGCTAAATAAAGAGCATGTTAAGCAATTAATTCAAGATGATATATCGAGTTATTATCAAGGGGAAGGTGTTCGGCTTGCGATTGAACATAATATGTCTGGGGACTTAATTGGTACTTGTGGTTTGTATAACATTAATAACCAAACTAAAACTGCTTATTTGGGCTTTGAGCTTGATCCTTTTTATTGGCAACAAGGCTTAATGCATGAAGTACTTAAAGGTTTTGTCAGTGAGATACATCGCTCTTTGAACATTGAACACCTATACGCAGAAATTCATGGTAAAAATGTACGCTGTTATAACTTACTCACTAAACTCGGCTTTGTATTTAACCAGCAACTTAGTAACGGTGTATGGCATAAGCAATTAACTAAAATGGATGGCGCATGAGAATTAAAAAAGCGATTATTTTAAATACGTTGCTTACGGCTAGTGTATTTGGGCTTGCAATAACTGGGGTTAGCTATTATCAAAATGATGCTTCAGAGTTTGTTGATGTAACCTTAGATTCGAAAGTGCTTAAAGAGTCACGAAAAGTATTTATAAGGTTACCCGATAGTTTTGACAAAAATAAAGCGTATCCACTTATTATAAAAACAGATGGTAATTTTAATCTAGCTAATTGGGATAAAGCCTTAAAAGCATTAAATCATGAAAGTACATTAAATGAGGCTATTTTAGTTGCTATACCAAATCAGTTTTTTACTGATACTAGAAATCGTGATCTTGTGCCACCTTATGCAAGGAAGGACGTTAATACAAATCCTCGACCTAAACATGAAAGTTCGCCTGAAATTATTGGTAAAGCTGATTTGTTTTTAGCTTTTCTAGAGCAAGAGTTACTTACTTATTTAAAGGCCAACTACACATTAACTGAAAATCGAATTTTGACCGGATTTTCAGCTGGGGGCAGCTTTACTTTATACACGCTGCATACTAAACCAAAGTTATTCAATGGTTACTTTGCATTTAGCCCAGCCGCTTGGTATGACGATATGACAGTGACTAAGCGGTTTGATGCATTTTTAAAAACAAATATAAATTGTATAAAACAACCGACATTTTTATATATTACTGTCGGTGGGGCAGAGCACTCTTTAATGTTAGGTGCATACAATAATTTAGTTACTAGTTTAGCAAAACATCCAAACAGCTGGCTTAAGTGGGGAAGTACAATTAATAGTAATGCTGAACATAATCAAAACCCTGCACTGAGTGTCGATAAAGCACTGTTAAATTATACGGCGTTCTTGAGCTCGCAAATTAACACGCCTTCTGATTAATTAATGACGGTGATCAATTAAATATAGTTTGCATTGATTTTTATTGCTTTACTGCTGGTGGAGCATCCACTCTAAAGAACACATCATACTTTGTTTGATTTAAAACAAGTCTTAGCAATAGGTGAATTTTTTAAAGATATAATAAGGGAGAGGGGAAATTGTTGGCGTGTATTGGGCGTTTTTTTTAACTTATATCTACTCGTTTTATTAAGTGAGTTGTGTAGGAACAGGAAAACCAAATTAAACAAAGCAACAATGTAATTATTTAGATGTTCTAAGTTAGACATTTTAATTGCAGCTAACATCGGGTTTTCCATCAATGGTTCAGTAATACACAGACTTAAACTCCAGCTTTTTATAATTGACGTTACAACAATGCAATTTTGTTGCTCAGTTGTCTCAGCATGGCTTCTGCATTTGGTATCTCGTCGTTTAAGCCTGTGATCAGGGTCATAAAATAGCAGTCCATCATCACACTTGCTTTTATTTCATCAAATTCTGGTTGTTCACTAAATAGTAGTTTTTTAAATTCATCCATTTGTGCTTTAAAAAAATCCTCACGCCAAATGATGTCGCTAATTAGTAATTTGCTAAATTCACTGTTTTCACAATAAAAGGAATATAGAGGGTGAGCGTAGTGGCGTAATTTCAATCGAGGAGGGCGCTGAGTATCTGATTGCTTTGCTTGCTCGATAATAACTTCAATTTGTTGCTGCATACCTGCCATAAGCAGATCAATTTTATTTTCAAAATGACTAAACACAGTACCAACTGCCACATTAGCTGCAACAGCAATTTCTCTTGTCGATGTGTGGTCATAACCTTGTAGTAAGAAAAGCTCCCATGCTGAAGCTAAAACTTTATCCCGTGTTTTTTCTTTTTTACTCATATTATTCAATGCTTTATAATTTTGTTGGATATTGGGCTTAAATCAGCGCTTGATTAATTGAGCGTGCTCAATTAAATTTATGAGCACGCTCAATTAATCAAAAGGTGATACATGGAGTTTATCAAACGTGTTATTGGTTATGTACTTTTTATTCCACTTATTTATTTTTATTCTTTTATTCTCGGCCCAATACTAAAAGCCGTTTTAGTCCCAGGTGGGGTTGCTTTTTTGTGGCTTATTTTAGGACCAAAGGATGGTACGCGTGCGTTAAAAAAAGCGTTTAAGAGAAAGTAGTTAAACCTTCTGCAAGAACAATAAAAAAAGCCCTGCTATTTTACAGGGCTGTAGGGTCTGTTGACCTTTGCTATTTTAAACTTGAAAGCAAAGCAGGCTATTAAAGAACGTATCTAAAACCAAAAGCAATACCGTCATCTTCCGATTGTTCCATTTGTGCTTGTTGTTGCTTATTATCACTTTCAAAATCACCAAAGTCTTTACGCGCTTCTACATAAAGTTGGGTGTTTTCATCTATTAAGTAATGCACACCAATAACAGCAAATTGACGCTTAAATACATCGTTAGGATCGGCATTAAAGTTTGGTTGAATTACGTAGTCATCACCTGCATCAAATAAGTTGTAGGCAATAAATGGTCTAAAATCGTTTTCAAAACGATAAGACACAAATGTTTCAATACCAATTGCATCTTTAATTAAACGACCAATGTTATCTGTGTCGTGGTTTTCGTTTTTATTGATATTAGCAGCTACATATAAACCTGGCGCATCAATATTGCCCCAAATAACACCGGCACCGTAAATTAAATCGTCAACTGAACGGGTTGTTCCGTCGCCATAAGTTAATTCAAACTCGCCGCGGTTAATACCGGCAGTCAGTTTTAGCTTATCAGTCACGTTATAAGTTACTGCACCGCCAAATGTATAGTTAAATTCAACTTGTTGCGCCGCAGTATCGCCTGACTCAAAATTAGCCTGGCATTGTGACTCTGTAATATCACTTACATCACAGGTATAAAATGCGCTATTTTTTAACTGAGTTTGTACACTAAAATCAAAATCACCGTAACTATTACGGTATTGCAATGTTTTATCGCCACGTCCCGTACCATTTACAGCACCGTCGTCTTTGTTGTAGGTATATACACCTGCGGCATTGCCATCCCAAACATAGCTGTAGTTAGTTGCATATACTACGTCAAACCACGCACCCCATTGTTTACCAATAGTAATTTGGCCGTATTTGTCGTGTTTAAGTCCTGCATAACCTAAACGATTATACAAAAATTCATCTTGAATTGATTCAAAACGGTTGTTGTATACAATATCGCTACTGCCAACAGGGTTTACACCCCATTCAACTAAAGCCATTGCTTCCCAGCCGTTCTTTAGTTGACGTTTAAAATCAAAATTAATTCGTGAGGCACCATTAACCACTTCATTTTGACCTTGAGTATTAATTACTCGCGCATCTATATAGCCGCCAATAGCGACTGTATTTTTTTCATCCTTAAATACTTCAATTGCTGAAACACTCGGTGTTGTTAAAACACCTGCAATCGCGAGCGATACTAATTTTATTTTCATTGTGTGTGCCTTGCCTAAAAAAGACGTTTTATAATTACTAAATTCGAAGTCGTGCAGACTAGCAAAGCAATAAAAGGCTCAAAAGTGAAAAATTATCAACGAAAATTAATACAAAATACGCAGCTTGTTCACTTTAAGTTAATGCTGTATTTATTTTGTAGCCGTATAAACCGCTATTTAATTTTGGAATAAGACATTAGGATTAAATGCAGGAGGGGGGGAGTTGAATTTTTTTCATAGTTGCTACTATCGGCATAGGTAGAGCTAAAACTCTAATGCTATAAAAAACGTTAATATAGCCGTATTAAATGTTAATAAAAGTAAAATGCGACCAATTAGCGATTTAGTACGTTTAAATTATTTATTTTTCTGTAACGGTGATTGTTTTTTTATTAAACATATTTTTACCGCGTTAACAGCATAATAGTGAATTTCACTTCGCTTTTTTGCACATTTACTCGTTCATCTCTTTGGCTGTTTTAATCCTTCAATAGCTAATAAACAACTACTGTTTACTTTAGGTTGTGCTTTAAACTTTCATAGAAAAAAACGCTGATTTGGTTTAAACTGCGCGCAATTTAAATACTTCAGTCTCCCTTGGAGGGTAGCGCTATTATTAGTACAGCTAACATCACCATGCAATTTGGTGCTAAACCGTTATTTGAAAATATCTCAGCTAAATTTGGTGAATCAAACCGCTATGGTTTAATTGGTGCCAATGGTTGTGGTAAATCAACGTTTATGAAAATTCTAAGCGGTGAGCTTGAGCCATCATCGGGTAATGTAAGCACAGATCCTAATGAACGTGTTGCTAAACTAAATCAAGATCAATTCGCTTACGAAGAGTACTCAGTGATCGACACTGTAATTATGGGTCACAAAGAGCTTTGGGATATTAAACAAGAGCGTGACCGTATCTATAGCCTACCTGAGATGAGTGAAGAGGACGGCATGAAAGTAGCCGATCTTGAAACTGAGTTTGCTGAAATGGATGGCTATTCTGCTGAGTCAAAAGCGGGTGAGCTATTATTAGGTGTTGGTATAGCGACAGAGCAACATTACGGTCCTATGTCTGAAATCGCACCAGGTTTTAAACTTCGTGTGCTATTAGCTCAAGTGTTGTTTTCAGACCCTGATATCATGTTACTTGATGAGCCTACCAATAACTTGGACATTTACACAATTAAGTGGTTGGAAGATGTTCTAAATCAACGTGACTGTACTATGATCATCATCTCGCATGACCGTCACTTTTTAAACTCGGTATGTACACACATGGCCGATATTGACTACGGTGAATTACGTATTTACCCGGGTAACTACGATGAATATATGTTCGCAGCAACCCAAGCTCGCGAGCGTTTATTAAGTGAAAACGCCAAAAAGAAAAGCCAAATAGCAGAACTACAACAGTTTGTATCGCGCTTTTCTGCTAATGCTTCAAAAGCAAAGCAAGCAACTTCACGTGCAAAACGTATTGATAAAATTCAATTAGACGAAGTGAAAGCCTCGTCACGTCAGTCGCCATTTATCCGTTTTGAACAAGAAAAACAGTTATTCCGTAACGCGCTTGAAATGACCAGCTTATCGCAAGGCTTCGAAGAAACTTTATTCTCAGGTTTAGAAGGCTTAGTTGAAGTAGGTGAACGTATTGCCATTATCGGTGAAAATGGTGTGGGTAAAACAACATTATTAAACACCTTAGCAGGACGCTTAGCACCTAAAAGCGGTGAGTTCAAATGGTCTGAAAATGCTAACATTGGCTATTATGCACAAGATCATGCCGATGAGTTTGAAAAAGACATGAACTTATTTGAGTGGATGGAGCAGTGGCAGCAAGAGGGTGATGACGAGCAAGTTGTTCGTAGTTTCTTGGGTCGTATGTTGTTTTCACAAAACGATATTAAAAAATCTGTAAAAGTTATCTCAGGTGGTGAGCAAGGTCGTATGCTGTTTGGTAAAATCATGATGCATAAACCAAATATCTTATTAATGGATGAACCGACGAACCACATGGATATGGAATCAATTGAAGCGCTTAACTTAGCACTTGAAGCGTATGAAGGTACCTTGATGTTTGTGTCACACGACCGTCAATTTGTATCATCAGTTGCTACCCGTATTTGGGAAATTAAAGACGGTAAAATTATCGACTTTAGAGGAACCTACAGCGAATATTTGGCGAGTAAAGAAGCATAACAGCAAGTATTTCAAGCATTTTAAAAAAGCCATGTTTAACATGGCTTTTTTATTGCCTGCTGGTCGCATTACTACGGCATTTAAGTATATAATACCCGCCATAAAACCGGACATAAGTCCGCTATTTTTAAAATACATTACTGAGGAGTATTTATGACTGTTGGCATTATTATGGGTTCTAAATCAGATTGGCCAACCATGGAACACGCTGCGCTGATGCTAGAAAAATTTGGCATTGCTTATGAAACTAAAGTGGTTTCTGCTCACCGCACTCCTCAATTACTTGCTGATTACGCAAGTTCTGCAAGCGAACGAGGCATTAAAGTAATTATTGCAGGCGCAGGTGGGGCAGCCCACTTACCGGGTATGGCTGCAGCGTTTACATCATTGCCTGTTTTAGGCGTTCCAGTTAAGTCAAAAGCGTTAAATGGTGTTGATTCATTATTGTCTATTTGCCAGATGCCTAAGGGCGTTGCTGTTGGCACATTGGCTATTGGTGAGCCTGGTGCAGCTAATGCCGGTTTATTGGCTGCACAAATATTAGGCTGTCAAAACCCTGAAATTTTCGCCAAAATTGAAGCGTTTCGTAAAGAGCAAACCGACACTATTCTAGCTAACCCAAATCCTGCAGAGTAATAATGACTATATTAATTTTAGGTGCTGGGCAGCTTGCGCGAATGATGAGCCTTGCTGGCGCACCGCTTAATTTAAATGTGGTTGCTTATGATGTTGGCAGCCAACAAATTGTGCACCCGCTAACCAACCAAGTGTATGCAACCACACTTGAGCAAGCTATCAATGATGCAGATGCGATTACCGCTGAGTTTGAACATATCCCCGATGATGTATTAACGCTTTGCTGTAATAGCAATAAGTTTTATCCAGGTAAACAAGCAATAAAAACCGGTGGTGACCGTTCGCTTGAAAAAGCCTTGTTAGATAAAACCGAAGTAGCTTGTGCGCCATACCAACTTATTACTGAAAAAGCGCATCTTGAACAAGCAGTTAAAACATTAGGCAAACCGTTAGTAATAAAAACCTGTCAAGCTGGGTATGACGGCAAAGGCCAGTGGCGTTTAAAATCAGATGATGAGATAAACACTATTTGGGCTGAAATGGCCGACTTTATTGCCTCAGGTACAGAGCAGGCACCGCACACAATTATTGCTGAGAAAATGATCCCGTTTGATCGTGAAGTCTCTATTATTGGCGTGCGCGACAAAGAAGGTAACGTTGCAGTTTACCCACTTACAGAAAATCAACATACAAACGGTGTGTTAACCCTTTCACTAGCCGGTAAAGATAATAGTTTAGTAGAGAGCCAAGCAACCTCGGCGTTTACCCGTATTGCTAATGAGCTTAATTATGTAGGTGTATTGGCCATAGAGTTTTTTGATGTACAGGGCACGTTATTAGTTAACGAAATTGCCCCTCGAGTGCACAACTCAGGGCATTGGACACAGCAAGGTGCTCATTGCTCGCAATTTGAAAACCATATGCGCGCTGTTGCAGGGTTACCTTTGGGTAATACGCAAATTAAGCAACCTACTGCTATGATCAACGTCTTAGGGCAAGAAAAAATCCCAAATGAGGTTTTAAAAACAGCGGATGTAACCAGTCACTGGTATGGTAAAAGTGTTAAGCCAGGTCGTAAAATGGGGCATATTAATGTTTCGGGTGAGAGTTTACAGCAATTAGGTAACCGCCTAGCTGAACTTACATCATGCTTGCCAGAGCAGGATTACCCAGGCGTATTAGCTACTAGCAAATCGCTATTATAAGTTAAAAAATTAAGCGGTAAGTTGAATTCAATTTATCGCTTTACCTTCTAAAGGTTTCTTTTTAATGATCCACCCAAAGTTTCGTACTATTGTGTTCGCTTTTTTTATGGCACTTTTCATGTCAGGCTTTATGTCGTTTGTTATTTCAATTTTTAATGTAGGCATGGTCGAAAATATTGTAGCTATATGGCTTAAAGCCTGGTTATTTGCCTTTTGCATTGCCTTTCCTACAGTTATATTTGTTGCTCCCGTTGTCCATAAACTGACTAATAAACTTATTCGGCCTTAAAATAGTGATTATCACTAAATTGCATAAGCCAACATTTATACTCTCACTCGCACTGTGTATGACTCCTTTTATTGGAGCAGGAAGTGCATTGGTTTTAGGCGCTATATTTGCTATTACCTTAGGCAACCCGTTTGCTGAGTTATCTCAAAAGGCAAGTAAAGTAATGCTCAAGCTTGCTGTTGTAGGCTTAGGCTTTGCTGTTGATTTTAATGAAGTAATTGAAGTAGGGCGCAGCTCATTAGTATTAACAATTGTTAGTATTACTGCCATAATCGGGCTTGGAGAAATTTTAACCCAAGTTTTTAAGCTTAATCGTAATACGGGCGTGTTAATTTCATTTGGTACCGCTATTTGTGGTGGCAGTGCCATAGCCGCTATGGCACCGGTTATAAAAGCTAGAGATCACGAAGTCGCTGTTGCCTTAGGGATTGTATTTTTACTCAATGGCATGGGATTATTGTTGTTTCCCGCAATTGGGCACTATTTTGAGTTAACTCAACAGCAATTTGGTTTGTGGGCCGCATTAACCATTCATGATACTAGCAGCGTAGTGGGGGCATCGGCTACTTATGGTGCTGTGGCACTGAGTATTGCCACTACGGTAAAATTGACCCGTGCGATGTGGATCATTCCTTATACAGCGGTTGCGGGAGTGTTTATGCGCTCCGATGAAAAGGCAAGTATTCCTTTATTTATTGTGGGCTTTTTATTAGCCGCATTAATAAATACTTATATGCCGTCGTTTTCATCTACATGGGAACTTATTAATAGTGCAGCTAAGCAATTATTAGTGGTTACACTGTTTTTAATTGGCAGTGGTTTGTCACTATCGGTTCTTAAGCAAGCAGGTATAAAGCCATTTTTGATGGCAATTACTTTGTGGGTTATAGTCAGCAGCACTATTTTATTATTAATTATAGATGGATTCATATAATGAAACGTAATCTGAGTATTACAGCAATCAGCAGTGTGTTATTTGCTGTTTTTTCTAGCAGCCCTGTATTGGCTGAATCGCTACGCGTAGCAACCTTCAATGTTAGTATGGACGCCACTAATTACACCGCTAAAAATGAACAAGTAAAAAGTGATGCACTGGTAAATGCACTGCGTTCAAACCACCAGCAAATTAAAAATATTGCTGAAATAATCCAGCGCGTCCGCCCAGATGTAGTACTACTCAATGAGTTTGACTACATTCCAAAAGAGCAAGGTATCGAGTATTTTAAAAGCCATTATTTAAATGTAAGGCAAAATAATCAAGCAGCAATTGATTACCCATACGTTTACATTGCCCCCGTTAATACCGGCTTAGCAACTGAGTTTGACTTGGACAATAACGGCAAAAAAACTGGGGTAATGGGTGATGCACAGGGCTTTGGTTTTTTTGAAGGCCATTACGCAATGGCGTTTTTATCTCGCTACCCGATTGATTTTGACAATATCAGAACCCTGCAAACCTTTAAGCACAAAGATTTACCTAATGTACAAATGCCGGTTGACCCAAAAACTAATACCAATTGGTATAACGATGAAGAGTGGAATACTTTACGTTTAAGCTCTAAATCTTTTTGGGATATACCCGTAAAAGTAAACGATAAAGTAGTCCATATGCTAGCGTCGCACCCAACACCACCTGTGTTTGATGGCGAAGAAGACAGAAACGGTATTCGTAACCATGATGAAATTAGGCTTATTGCCGATTACGTTAATAACGAAAGTTACCTTTATGATGATAATGGTAAAAAGGGTGGGCTTGCAGCAAAATCGCGATTTGTGATTTTAGGTGATCTAAATGCCGCACCTGAAGGTGATAAAAAGCGTACTAATACTACTGATCAAATACTTAAAAGCCCATTGATTAACGCCGGTTTTATTCCAACCAGTGAGGGCGCAAAAGAGCAATACCCGCAAGCTTATGCTAAAAACTATACCGCTAATTGGCAAGCACGCGTTGATTACGTTTTGCCTTCAAACTATGGGTTAACCATTAAAGGTGGTGGTGTTTTTTGGCCGAAAAAACAAAGCGAATTATATCGTTTAATTAAAGATAGAAATGCATCAAGCGACCACCGATTAGTCTGGCTTGATTTAACGATTGAATAAACGGGTTACTCACCCCGATATCAGCGTTGTTTATCTTAAATAATTGCAATTATAAAGGTGCTTCTGCTTAAATATGGTTAATTATAATAACCGTCAAGAAGCACTATGATTTTTAAATTCTCATCTTCTAAAACACTTGTTGCAATCGCTGTTGCATCAAGTGTTATGTTAGCGGGTTGTACAGCAACCGCTACAACTTCTACTGACTCATCTATTCAAACAAATACCACCGTTGCTAGTGTTGTTAACACGCCCGCAGATTTGGGCGATTCAAAAATTACCCTTGAACAAGCGATGGCGCACCCTGATTGGATTGGACGCCAACCGCAAAGCGCTTTTTGGAGTGCAGATTCAAGTACCATCATTTACGCGCGTAAGCAGCAAGGTAGTGAGCTAAGAGATTTATTCGCTCAAGCTGTAAACTCACAAACAGCAGAGCAAGTGGCACTAGAAAAATTACACCGTGTTGGTTCAAGTAAAGCTGTTTTTTCAAACGATAAATCACTTCAAGCTTATGTGTTTGAGGGTAATGTATTTATCAAAAACGTAAAGTCAGGCGTAATTAAACAAATTACGCAAAGCTCTGCGACAGAGTCAAAACCGCAGTTTTTAAACGACGGTAACTTAGCGTATCGCCAAGGTAATATCTTTTTTAAAGTGGATTTAACCACAGGTTTAACCCGTGAAATTGCCAACTTAAAACTGGCTGATAAACCACAAGGCGTAAAAGAACCATCAACTTATATCGCCAAAGAGCAACATAAGCTCATTGATTACATTGCACTACAGCATAAAAATAAACAAGACAAGCATGCGCGCAAAGAGCAAGTAAAAGCGAGTAATAGCTCAATTGCTAACACCTATTATTATTTAGGCGATGGCAACACGGTTGATGAAGCCGAGCTTTCTCCAAATGGCGATGCATTAATTGTAGTAGTACAAGAAAAAAGCTCATGGCGTGGTGAAGGCGATATTATGCCTAATTACATCACTGATGATGCGACGATAGAGCCTAAAAAAGTTCGCCGTCGCGTAGCTGATTCTAAAGAGCAAACCTCAGAGCTTGTTTATATTAACCTTGCAGATCAAAGCCAAACCACATTAGGCTTTAATACCTTACCTGGTTTTGATGAAGATGTACTTGCTGAGGTTAAAAAAGAAAACTTCGCCCGTGAAGGTAAAACCTATCAATCTAAAAAACAACCTCGTGGTATAAACGTTATTTCAGATTGGGGTTGGAATCAATCACCCATCAGCTGGAACGATGATGGTAGCCAAGTAGCGATTATGCTTGAAGCATGGGATAACAAAGATCGTTGGTTAGCCACTGTAGATTTTGAAAATAACCAACTTGTCTCTCAACATCGACTACATGACGACGCATGGATTGCTTATGCGTTTAACGACTTTGGTTGGTTAAATGATTCCAATACTTTGTATTACTTATCAGAAGAGTCGGGCTATAGTCAACTTTATAAAAAGCCACTTGATGGTAAAGCCACTGCGCTTACCATGGGTAAATTTGAAGTATCTAATTTAACCCTCGCTGATGACAATAGTGCTATTTACTATAAAGCGAATATTGAGCATCCAGGCCTTTATGAAATATACCGCGTTAACCCACAAACAGGTGATAGCGAGCAAGTAACAGACTTAAACGGCATGACGGATTACACCTTAAGCCCTGATCAGTCTAAGTTATTATTAAAGCACTCTAAAATTACCATGCCGACTGAACTTTATGTGGCTGAGGCTAAAGCAAACACAAGCGCAAATCGTTTAACTAACACGGTATCTGACGCGTTTTTAGCTAAAAAACTAACGGCACCTAAAATTGTTGCTGTACCTTCAAGCCATACAGAACAGCCAATATACGCCAAAGTTTATTACCCAGCGGATTACCAAGAAGGTGAAACAGGTAAAAACCGTAAAGCGGTTATTTTTAACCATGGTGCCGGTTACCTGCAAAATTCACACATGGGTTGGTCTGGTTACTTTCGCGAATTTATGTTCCATTCATTACTTGCCGATGAAGGTTACGTAGTGATGGATATGGATTACCGAGCATCAAAGGGGTATGGCCGAGATTGGCGTACTGCTATTTACCGCCAAATGGGAACACCTGAAACACAAGATTTAGCAGATGGCGTAAAATGGATGGCTAAAAATGCCAACGTTGATACTCAAGCGGTTGGTACTTACGGTGGTTCATACGGCGGATTTATGACCTTTATGGCGTTATTTACCGCGCCAGATTTGTTTCAATCAGGTGCTGCGCTTCGCCCTGTGACTGATTGGGCACATTATAATACAGGCTATACTGCTAACATTTTGAATCACCCAGATGTAGACCCAATTGCTTATGAGCGTAGTTCACCTATTTACTATGCAGAAGGACTTAAAAAGCATTTATTAATAAATGCGCCAATGGTTGATGATAATGTGTTTTTTCAAGATTCAGTGCGTTTAGTACAGCGTTTAATCGAGCTTGAGAAAGAAAACTTTGAAACAGCAATCTTTCCAGTAGAGCCGCATGGTTTTGTGCAGCCTTCGAGCTGGTTAGATGAATACCGTCGAATTTATAAGCTGTTTAAAGAAACACTATAAATAGCGGTAAGTTAATAAAAAACGCCACAATGTGGCGTTTTTTTATTCTTTATTTTTGCTGATGAATTTAATAATTAAAGGAACGCCCAACAATGCGCCGCCAATCGCGCCAATTAAATGTGCATCAACAGCCACCGTTGAGTTGATCAATGCGCCAATATCAGCACTAGGGCCATTTATTTGTTCAGCGATTAGCTTTACCCACACACCAATAAACAACACATAACCCGATTTAAGTCCAACAGTGATATCTTTTATGGCTCCCCAAATGATCACGCCATGCAAAACTGCACTAAGCCCTGTGTAAATTGTAATTGCGGGACAAAACCAAAAAACACCTAAGCCACACCAAATTGCCAATGTGGCAATATTAAAACTATATCTTCTTAGGGATGTGTACTCACCATGCAATAACCAAATAAGCACTATACCAGCGCAATTCAGCCCTAAGTGCGCCCAATTGGCATGTACAAATTGGCTGGTAAACAAACGCCACAGTTGGCCTTGTTCAATCAGTTGACGATTAAATTCAAGTTCGTTGTTTATACCCAGCCATGCTAAGAAAGTACTTAATACAATTAAACATAAGGGAGGGAAAACATAGCGCGGCTGAAGAGGTAAATTAAGCATTTAGCGATCATTTTTATATTTATTTTTGCATATTGTGCCTGTTTAACTTTAAGATGCCAATTATCTTCCATGCAATTTAAGTTTATTAAGTGATTATGAATTTTAAGCTCAACTGTTTATTCGCACTGACTCTAAGTGCCTTGTCTTTTCCTTTGTTTGCACAAAACGCTAGCACAATTGAAACACGTGAACCTGAAGCGGCCACAGGTGTTGTACATAAGCAATTAGTGGCTGGCGATAAGTACATGGTAGCCGCCGCTAATCCGTATGCTTCACAAGCAGGTAAAGCCATTTTAGCGCAAGGCGGCAGTGCGGTTGATGCCGCTATTGCCACCCAATTAGTACTTACATTAGTTGAGCCGCAATCATCAGGTATTGGCGGTGGTACGTTTATGATGTATTACAATAAAGCTAATAATAAACTCACCAGCTTTGATGGCCGTGAAACCGCGCCGAGTAATGCCGATGAAAACCTGTTTTTAAATAAACACGGCAACGCAGTCAAATGGATTGAAGCGGTTGTAGGTGGACGCTCTGTAGGCGTACCCGGTATTTTACATGCATTTGCCAGCGCCCATAAACAGTACGGTTCCTTACCTTGGGCTAGCTTATTTAAACCTGCAATTAAACTTGCTGAGCAAGGATTTGAAGTATCGCCTCGGTTACATGGTTTACTGGTTAGACAATTAAACCCAGGCGTAATGAGTATGCCGGTGATTAATGAGTATTTTTTTCCAAATGGCAAAGTAATTGAAGTCGGCAGTATTAAAAAAAATCAGCCATTAGCTAATTTATATAAAGACATTGCTTCAAAAGGGATAGATGCCTTTTACAAAGGCGATAATGCCAAAGCTATGGTAAAAGCAGTACAACAGTCAAAAATTGCGCCTGGTAAATTATCTGAGCAAGATCTTGCTAATTACAGCAGTAAAGAGCGTGCACCCGTTTGTATAAAATACCGAGTTTATAATGTTTGCTCTATGGCGCCGCCTAGTAGTGGCGGTATCTCAGTACTACAAATTTTAGGCTTGCTTGAACACAAAAACATGGCAAATATTAAAGCCAATAGCGCCGAGGCAATTCATTACTTTAGCCAAGCGTCACGTATTGCGTTTGCCGATCGTAATAAATACATTGGCGATCCTGACTTTACCCAAGTACCTACTCAAGAATTATTAAATAAAGACTATATTGCCACCCGCGCGAAATTAATTACTGAAAAAGATCAAAAAGCATTGCCAGGTAACCCTGTTGATTACTTAAGCTATGCAAACGATGATTCTTTTGAGCTGCCCTCTACCTCGCATGTATCAATTGTGGATAGCAAAGGAAACGCTGTTTCAATGACCAGCTCTATTGAAATGGCGTTTGGCTCAACAGTGATGGTAAATGGTTATATTTTAAATAATCAGTTGACTGATTTTTCACTTTCGCCACGTAAAAATGGCAAATTAGTGGCCAATAGGGTCGAAGCGCATAAACGCCCGCGTAGCTCAATGTCACCGGTGATGGTATTTAACCAAGATGGCAGCTTACGTTTAGTGGTGGGCTCTCCTGGTGGGAGTCGTATTATTGATTATGTAGCGCAAGTGGTTATTGGTGTTCTAGATTGGGATTTAAACGCCCAACAAGCCATTAATCTACCGCGTACTACTAATCGTAATGATTATACTAGCCTTGAGAAAGGTACTGAGCTTGAAGCGCTTGTACCGGAGCTTGAAGAGCGCGGCCATGATGTACGTGTTATTGACCTAAACTCAGGCTTGCATGCGGTAGAGGTAAAAAACAACCGTTTGTATGGCGCTGCCGATCCGCGCAGAGAAGGGATGGCGTTATCTGATTTAAGTAATAATAAAGCCTCATTTAAATTTTAAACCATGTATAATAAACAGCAGGTTTGCTGCCTGCTGTTTTAAATGTAACAGATTAATAGTTAATAACTATTTGGTTGAAAATAGCATGTTAACTAACGTAAAAAAATTAGCAAACCTAAACATAATTGGCACTGTTGTAACCATTAAACAAAGCACGCACATTATTTAATGCGCGTTTAACGTTTTAAACCCACATCAGGCAGCTAACATATTCACCAAATATGAGTGGCTTTATACTAAAGTAGCGCTTGTATTTGTACATTTTCAATGGTCTGACAAGCTTAAATGTCATTGCAATTTAGCCTTTAACAATGATAATGGCAGATCATTATTTAAGATTCAGTAAAGCTTGGAAATATGACTACAAATACCGATCCAAATTATCTTTATATTCCTTATTCTGGCCCAGGCCTAATTGAAACCCCATTATTGAATAAAGGAAGTGCATTTAGCCAAAAAGAGCGTGAAAACTTTAATCTTGCTGGTTTACTTCCACCTCGTTACGAAACAATAGAAGAGCAAGTTGAGCGTTGTTACCAACAGTACTCAAGTTTTAATGACAACTTAAATAAGCACATTTATTTACGTGCCATTCAAGACAATAACGAAACGCTTTACTACCGTTTGGTACGTGATCATATTGAAGAAATGATGCCTATTATTTACACCCCAACGGTGGGTGATGCCTGTGAGAAGTTTTCTGATATTTATCGCAGTGCACGTGGTTTGTTTATTTCTTATGAAGATCGCTTTCAAATTGACGATATTTTACGTAATGCCACTAAAGGTAAAGTTAAAGTTATCGTGGTTACCGATGGCGAACGTATTTTAGGCTTGGGCGACCAAGGTATTGGCGGTATGGGTATCCCAATCGGTAAGCTTTCTTTGTACACCGCCTGTGGTGGTATTAGCCCAGCGTACACATTACCGGTTATGCTTGATGTAGGTACCAATAACGAAAAACTATTAAACGACCCAATGTACATGGGTGCTCGACATAAGCGTATTGCGCAAGATGAGTACGATGAGTTTTTAGATTTATTCATTAAAGCGGTTAAGCGTCGTTGGCCAAGCGTGTTACTGCAATTTGAAGACTTTGCACAACCAAATGCTATGCCATTATTAAAGCGTTACCGTAATGAAATTTGTAGCTTTAATGATGACATTCAAGGTACTGCATCGGTTACTGTGGGGTCTTTATTAGCAGCTTGTCGTGTTAAAGGCGCTAAACTATCGACTCAAAAAGTTGTGTTTGTAGGCGCAGGATCTGCAGGCTGTGGTATTGCTGAACAAATTGTTAGCACTATGGTGGCCGAAGGTATCAGTGAAGCACAAGCTCGCAGCCAAGTATTTATGGTTGACCGTTTTGGTTTATTAACTGATGGCATGGAAGGCTTACGCGACTTCCAACAAATGTTAGCGCAACCAACGAGCTGCCTAGCCGATTGGACTTACAGCGGCGAATACGCGTCATTATTAGATGTAATGCACTGTGCAGAACCAGATATTTTAATTGGTGTATCAGGTCAACCGGGCTTATTCACTGAGCAAGTTATTCGCGCTATGCACGTAAACTGTGAAGCACCTATTATTTTCCCGTTAAGTAATCCATCTAAACAAGTAGAAGCTTACCCAGAAGATGTTATTAAATGGACTGATGGTAAAGCGATTGTAGCTACAGGTAGCCCATTTGAGCCTGTTGTTTATAACGGCGTTACTTACCCAATTCCTCAATGTAATAACAGCTACATTTTCCCAGGTATTGGCTTAGGTGTAATTGCTGCTAAAGCAACGCGTATTACCGATGCGATGCTAATAATGTCGAGTGAAATGTTGGCAGAGTCATCACCATTAGCTAATACGGGCAAAGGTAGCTTATTACCTGCGCTAACAGAAATTGAAACACTAAGTAAACGTATTGCATTTGCAGTCGCTAAAAAAGCAATTGAAGAGGGCGTTGCTCTTGAAATTTCAGATGATGCTCTGTGGGCAGCCATCGACAGAAACTACTGGTTACCGAAGTATCGTAACTACAAGCGTTGCAGCATTTAATGCTTCATTACTAAAAAAACAGGCTTTTGCCTGTTTTTTTATGCTTGTTCATCTGCAATTAACCACATAAGGTGTTAACTAAGGCAATCAATTTAAAAGGATAGACCTATGAAAACACTTTCGATTTTAACGGCTGCTTTGCTAAGCACGTCAGCCTATGCAACTAATGCCCCTGAAGAGCCTCATATCTATGTAAAAGGTGAAGCATCGGTAACGACTATGCCAGATCATGTTTTATTAACAGTGGGTATTACGGAAATAGATAAAAACTTAATTGCCGCAAAAAAACAAACTGATACTACGATGGCCAGTGCAATTAGTTTAGTAAAAAAACTAGGCGTAGCTGATGCAGATATTAATGCTGGTCAAATCTCAATCTATCGTGATAATCAATATAACCGCGAAACAGGTAAGCAAGAGTTTACCGGGTTTAAAGTATCCAGAACGCTTACAATTAAACTCTCTGCGATTAATAAATACCCTGAGCTTTTACAAAGTTTAGTTAATAACGGTATTAATGAAATTAGACAGACGCAGTTTTTAGCGAGCAACTATGATGAGCTGCACAAAAAAGCACAAAAATTAGCTATTAAACAAGCTAAAGCAGCGGCAAAAGAGTTAACTGATGATTTTGATGTTGAATTGAAAAGCTTATATAGTGCGTCTTTAAGTCCGCTTGATATGCCATCAGTACCTTACATGCGCAGTGAAAAAGTAATGATGGCTGATGGTGCACCGAGTAACTATGTACCCGATGCATATCATGCTGGTGAAATTACAATAAGCGCATCAAGTTACGCAATTTATTATATTGATTAAGCTCTTATAGGTGGGTGGCGCTCAAATCGTGCCACCAACTGCTTTCCTTGTGACTCACTAATACGCACAATGGCATACAGCATATTACTAATCTCTTGACGATCGTATTCGTTAACTATGTGCTGATTAATATCATCAACAATAGCATTTAAATAATTAAACACACTGTTTCGTGCATCCACATTCTCATTAGCAATAAATAAAATATTTTTAAATGCTTCAATAACGTTAGTCATTACATAGGCATCGGCTTTTGCATAATTGCGTAAAGGGGTGAAGTTATCATGAAGTAGTTCATCAAAACTGGTTTCATGAAAGTACAACAATGGTTGCTCATCTTTTTCATAGCATGAATAATTTATTGCATTAATCTTTAGTCGTTCTATTAATAATATACTCAACATATCAATAGATTTAACGGCAGTACCCGGATCGTTTATTCCTGGGCTCATAGCTTTTACGGCAATTTCTGATATTTGAGTTAACCCATAGCGGTAATGGTCGCTAATGTATTCTTCTATATAAAAAATAAAGCAGTCTAAAATTTTCTCAATCAACTCTTCGTTCTCAGATATGTCCTTATTACACTTTAAAAACGGGTAACCTTTAACTGTAAAATAACCTTGCTTAACCGTAATAAACAGCTCAATATTTTCATCTGCTAGTAGGGCACATAATTTATTAGAATGAACCCCTTTGTAGTAACCCTCGGTTGTACTGTTTATTGAATGCCAGCTTGAAAACTCGGGAAAGTTATCAACGGGGTTTTCGTCTTGCATCTTGATAATGTCTTGAATTTCTTTTTTTGTTTGCCTAAACAAGCCATTTAATACGTTATCTACTTGTATTGCTTTTGAAATAGAATGAATAAAAAATACAAATAACCCTAAAGATATTAACCCAAAAACAAGCGCAAACAACACGCCAAGAGCTGGAATAGCGGTATTACCATTATCGAGTTTGTTGATATTTATCAGCATTATTATTGAATAAATAATACTACCCAAATAAAAACCTAAAACCATTTGGTGTGATTTACGGGTAATGAGCCCAGGAACAACTCGAGGTGATAAGCTAGCACTGGCTGAATTTAATACCACCATCACCATAGAAAAGCTAAATACGGTTAACGAAATAATGCTGCCAGCGAGGGTGCTTAAAATGGTACGTGCGTTTTCTGCGCTATCAACTAATATAAATGAAATTAGTGATTTAAGTTTCTCAATCGGGGCTAAGTACTCGACTGACATTGTCAGCACAGCAAAAAATAAAAAAGCAACAGATAATAAAGAGGGATAAAACCCAATACTGTTAATTATTTCGCGATAGCTATTGGTTATTTTTGTTCTTAAATACATATTATCCTTACTTATTACGATACCAATCTATAAATCACTCTAGCATATTTGATACTAAAGTAAGTGATTTTACAGCTTAAGTTATGTGTTATTATTGCTTAAAAATTTAATGGAAAAATACTGTGATTATATCGAGTTATGCGGCTTTACTGGCACTATATTATATTTACCTGAGTATTAATGTTGTAAAAATACGCAAGGCTGAAGGCATTTCACTTGGTAATGGGAGTCATCCTGAGCTTGAACGTGCAACTCGAGCTCATGGGAATTTCATTGAGTATGTACCAATTAGCCTAATTTTACTGTTCTTATTAGAGTATCAAGGCTTAGCAAGTCATTATATGCATGCACTTGGCGGTTTGCTATTTATAAGCCGTGCACTTCATGGCTCAGCTATTAGAACTAACAATTTGAAAGCACGTGTATTAAGTATGATGATGACATTTGCTATTCTTTTTGTAAGTTCCTTAATTTTATTGTTAAGTAGATAAATAAAGATGCGATTCGCTATTGTTTTTATAAGCTTATGTTTTGCCACTTCGTTGGCGTCATTTGTAGGGGCAATAGAAAATGACAATAGCAATCAAAGTATTGATGGTTTAAATTATGTTTATCCTAAAACGATGCGAGTTGGTGAAGATGAAATTCTTTATCCGTTAGTTTTATTGAGAACGGCCTTACAATACAGCGGCGCAAAATATACATTAAAAGCATCGAGTATTTCTATGCCTCAAAGCCGCTCATTAAAACAAATTATACATAATGATGAAGTCAACGTTGCATGGACCATGACTTCACAGCAGCGAGAAAAAGAGCTATTGCCCGTAAGAGTGCCTATTTTTAAAGGTTTATACGGGTGGCGTTTACTTGTCACTACACAGAATAAACAAAAAAAATTATCAAGCTTAAAAAAAATTGATGACTTTAAAGGTATCCACTTTATTCAAGGTCACGACTGGCCAGATACTCAAGTTTTATTAGATAGTGGATTAACGGTATCAACATCAATTGAATACAGCTCATTATTTAATATGTTAATAAAAGGCAGAGGAGATGTATTTCCTCGATCGTTGCTTGAGGTTGAAACGGAGCTAAATACCTTTAAAGGTGATGCAAAACTTACAACTCTTCCTCAGTTAATACTGCAATACCCAAGTGCAATTTACTTCTTTTTTAGTAAAGATACGCCCGAGTTGGCCTATGCAGTTGAAAATGGCTTAGCGGTCATGCGTAAAAATGGCGAGTTTGACCGCTTATTTAATGCGTATCATCGCAGTGCCATTGAGCACGCAGATATCAAAAATAAGATTATTATTAGATTAGAAAACAAAAACTTACCCTTACTAACACCACTTGATAATACTTCACTTTGGTTTTCAGAAAAAGACATGTAAAACCCCATGAAACAAAAAATATTTATTATTGGCTTACCACGAACCGGTACCACCAGTGTATGCAATACATTTTTACATTTGGGTATACCAACTGCTCATACTGCATACACTACCGCCTGTTTTGATAATGCGGTCGCAATTGCAGACACCCCCATATTTAACGATTTTAAAGTATTAGATAAATACTATCCTGACGCAAAATTTATATATTTAGAGCGAGAGCTTACTGCATGGATACCATCAATAAGACAGCTTTTACAACGAATGCACACTAATTTAACCCGTGCAGATGGTGGCTTTAACATTCATTTAAAGCGCTGTTATTTAAATACATTTAAAGACTTTTCACTAGAGAATATAAATAACGATCAGTATTTAACTGATTGTTATAACGTACACATTAATAATGCTAAGGCTTATTTTAGTAATCGAGAACATGATTTTTTATCAATAGATATAGCCAACCCTAACAGTTTTAGTCAGCTTTGTGATTTTTTAAATATTACCTCTGAGTTAAATGGCTTTGAAAAAATGAATATGAGGGGTAAGGTCACCGCGTGGAATGATATAAAACATCCATTAAAAATTGAGTCGACAGCGAAAGGGCGGATAGATAAATTTTTACCTTATGAGAGACAAATTTAAACCGCGAGCAAAGATTTTTATTTTTAAATACGCTAAAATCCACGCATTATTTTATAAGTTGTATCCATATGTTTGAATTAAAATACCACACGCCATTTGAATGGACCGAAGTTGTTTTAGCCGACTTTGAAACTTTTTTACAAGACCACGCTGCTGCTGAAAAAAAAGCATCGGGCATGGCTATGTCTATGCTTTCACATTACCCTGATAAGCGTAAATTAGTTAAAGCCATGACTGACTTAGCCTTAGAAGAGTTAATTCATTTCAAGCAAGTGCTGAAATTACTCATTGAGCGTGATACTAATTTAGGTGACGATAAAAAAGACCCTTACATTAAACAAATTCGCGCACACTTTAGACATGGACGCGATGGATTTTTAATGGATAGGCTACTCGTTGGCGGTGTAATTGAGGCGAGGGGACACGAACGTTTTTCTTTAGTTGCCGAAGCCTTACCAGAAGGAAAAGAAAAAGATTTTTATGTTGCGATAGCCAAGTCTGAAGAAAAACATAAAAACCTATTTGTTGAACTTGCTTACGAATACTTTGATAAACAAGAAGTTGATGATCGTTTAGAAGAGTTATTAATAATAGAAGCTGAAATTTGTAAAAATATACCATTTACTGCTGCTCTACATTAATACCTAACCACGGCATGTTGACATCAAGTTAGCATGCCAATATAAATACTTCCCTCTATTGTTATGAAAAATATTGTTTAATAACGCATAACTAGATCAACTTAACTGCACTTAGTTAACACTGCCTAACAATAAACAGCTATTATCATTTTAATGTATAGTTTGCTTTAAGGACGTGAACCGATGCAACCAATTAATCATATTGCCGTGCTTACCTCTGGAGGTGATGCTCCAGGGATGAACACCGCTTTATTTGCCATCGTAAAAACCGCTCAACAACAAGGCATAAAAGTGTCAGGAGTTCGAAAAGGATATGAGGGTTTAATTGATAATGATTTAGTGACACTTGATTGCAAAAACCTGCAACAAAGTATGCACTTGGGCGGTACCGTTTTAAAAACCGCACGTAGTGAAAGGTTTAGAACTGAGACAGGCAGACAGCAAGCTTTAGCTACAATTGAACATAATAATATTGATGCATTAATTGTCATAGGTGGCGATGGCTCTTTTAGAGGCTGTTTATGGTTATCACACATAACCAATATCCCTTATATTGGCATTCCCGGCACCATAGATAACGATATTGCAGGCACAGACTACACTTTAGGATTTGATACAGCAGTAAACACATCAATGCAATGTATTGATAATATTAGAGATACAGCAGAATCTCATAATAGGGTGTTTGTTATTGAAGTTATGGGGCGTGATTCCGGATATATTGGCACTTATGCCGGTTTAACCTCTGGTGCCGATTCAGTATTGATCCCTGAAAATGATAAAGATATCGATGATTTATTGCTAAAGATTAGCGATTATCATAGCGAACACGCATTTATCGTGGTGGTATCTGAGGGCGATGAAAATGGTGTTGAATATGTATGTGAAAACATAACTGCCGTAAATCCAAGTATAGATTTACGTGTAACCAAGCTAGGGCACTTACAGCGCGGCGGAAACCCATCGGCTGCGGATCGTATGTTAGCAATAAGATTAGGCGTACACAGCGTTAAGGCTTTATGTGCTGGAGAAAGCGCTAAAATGGTGGGTATTTTAAATAACAAAGTTTCAAATACTCCTATGCAAGATGTTGTAAAACAACATGTTATAAATGAAGAGCTGCAAGGGCTGTTATCTGTATTTTGCCGCTAACGACTAATTAAGTAGGAGTAATGAACAATGCGAGATAATAAAAACTATAAAATGACAATTATTAAAGGTATTTCAATAAGTTTATTATTAGCCGGTTCAACAGTCGTATTGGCCAAAGATGATTGTGCAGATTTAACGGGATGTGCGAAAAAAGCCTGTGAAGTTAACCTCGAGTTATTAGCTTCAAAACGCCAAGGTAATTCACACAAAGTTGCAAGTCTCAATAAAGCACTTAATAACATAAACGCATATTGTACCAATGATGGATTAAAAGCAGAGTTACAACAAAAAATAGATGATACAAATTCAGAAATTGAAGAATATAAAATCGATCTTAAAAAAGCTAAGCGCCAAGGTAAGCATGACAAAGTTGAAAAGTATCAGCAAAAGCTAAACGACGAAACTAAACAGCTTAAGCAATTAATTGATGAGCTAAATAGTTTGGTTGATTAAAATGTCATTACAGAGTTTTTATATTTAATAAAGTAGAGCATTCTATTAAATATAAATATTATGCGATAAAAGGGCTAAATGTAAGCCGCTGCTGAAATTTAGAAAAAAAGACGATAGATTTTAGAATCTATAAATTATGTTAAGTTGAGTCAGATTTAAGTTTAATTTTAGGGTTACTCTATCGTAGCATTAAGTGAATAGCTTTTAACTTGATCTGTCAGATTCGATTAATAGGATTCAAATAAATTTGAAAGTCACTTAAGTGCCAATTGTAGACAGTGGTAACGCCTAATTCATAGGCAAAAATATTTGGTTAAAATTAGCGACGAAGGGGCAAACACCAACTGTTTTTTGTCCTTGTTTAATTTATTGTTAGGTACTTTTTGCATACTCACCGATTGTTTTATGAATTGTATTCCAAACAAACTCTTTATTTTCTTTTAAAAGCTCAATCAACATATTAATACTAATTGCACAGAAATTTCTTTTAGTTAAAAAATCTTCTTGAGAAGGATGTATAAATTTATTAGGACGACTGTCAAAATCCCTACCAATTGGCCCATTAAAAATAAATAACCCTTTATGGGGTGTTGGATGTCTGGTTATAGCACCACTCCATACAAATTGGTTACCAGCACACATACCATCTTTTCTAGCGCTTTCTTCACCAGATAAATTAAACACCCAATCATCTAATTGTCTTAGGTCACTGAGCTTTGGTGAAATATTTTTAGAAGATTTAACTTCAATTGCTACTCTATCTTTAATAGCAAAACTATCATCGGGGTTAATAGTAAAATCCTCGTATCCATTTCTACCATCAATAATATTAAAACCTGCATTATAAAAAAGCTCTTTAATCCTTAACTCGAGAGGAAAACCTGATAAATCTTTATCATCACCTAATGAGATTTTTCCAGTTGTGTGTAGCTTATCTAATTGTTGATTACAGAAAATTTCAGCTTCATAAATATTAGATATATCAGCTTCTTTTAAAATAGCTAAAAACTTATCATTCAAATTCATTTAAGTACCTAACAATTTAATAGTGCGCTCGTCGTGCATATTTTTGCCGACTTAACGCTCATTTATTTACTTTATATAGTTTTAACAAATTACCTAAGATATTACTATCACTGAGTTTTCTAAAATCTTGAAGTAAAGTTAAATAAAACAATATACGCGTGCCGTTCATTTTCATGAATATATGCGCAAAGAGTAGTTTGACCAATCAACTAACTTTTATATTTACCGACCTGAATGACCGCTCATAGCAGACCTTATTAACTGTACGATTTGATCGAATCCATAATTTAAAAATGTCAGATTAGATATGAGCTACTGAAAATTAAAACTTATGTTTAAATGCTGTTTTTTCAATCTACTTCATCAGTTAATCGTGTTGATTAAAAGTGCTTTGAAGGGCTCTTAAGATCAAGCCGTTCTCGTTAGGGATATACCTGCAAGGGCACCCACACCCAGACCATCAAGAGACTCAAGAGTTGCATTAATTTTACCGTCATCACCCACAGTAACGCTTTCAGTGGCAATAGGAACTACACCATCAGACACAGCGGTATTTGAAAGTGAAATTACAACGCCATTTGCAGTCACTTTTGATGATGCAGACGACACATTGTAGGCTGCTGTAATTGAAAGATCGTAAACTGAATTTTCCGGCAAGCCTGTAATAACGATACTCATAACCTCGCCAGCCCTCACATATTGATTGCTCTTAAGTAAGTAGTGGTTTTCTAATGATACTGAGCTATTACCAGGGTTTCCTTGGCCAGTGGTCTGTCTACTATTTTCACCACCGGTTATTAAATAACTACGACCTCCAATTAATGAACCATCAGATTTTTTAATCGTTGTTTCTCTTAAACTACCCGCTGCAACTAAGTTTATTCTTGTATCTTTTTGGATTCCGTCTTGATCGGCAATACCATTACTGTACGTTCTAGCAAAATCAAATATACATGTTTCACCAGCAAGCAAGTTAACGGCTAAAGTGTAATCGTACAGATTTTCCATAGGCACAATTGATATTGAATTAATGGATGCCTTATAAGCCCTGTGTGCAAAGTAGTTTCTATATAATTCAGATGTATTGATTACTGGGTGAATTGAATCAGTATCAGAACCAAGCCAATATCTAAAGTAATTTCTAGTATGCGCAAAAAAATCAAAATAACAGCGGTCATTTGCATACCAGTTTGGTGAGTGCTTTTTGCATAGCGCTTCAACAACATCATACTGCCAAGCTACCGATTGATCATACACAGGAGCGTTACCGTCCATAATATCAAAACCCTGAGAACCCCTTACATTTATGTTTCTCCAGTCATTTTAAGGCTGGCTTGCTATAGCATAGTCAGCATTTAGTGTTGAAGCTTTTATTGCATTTACAAGAATTTCAGTCCATTGCTCGCATTCTGCTTTTTGAACATCATAATCAACGCCATTACTACAAATCATTTTCCAATCATTTGTTCGCAGCACGTCAATAAAGAGAACTCTTTTGCCTGCAAGCAGTGTTTCATAATCAGATAAAAGTAATGATGAGGTAGTGGGTGGCACTTGGCCTAAAAACTTTTCTGTGAATGTCTTTGTTGTATGTCCAGACAAGCCAGTGCCATAAACTTCAACTTCTGAGCTAAAACCTGACTCAATAAAACTTTGCTTTAATAATTCTTCTCTATTTTCTACAGATTGATTTGTGATTGAATCACCAATGAGTACATAAACATCAAAAGCCTGCATAGGTATGAGTGCCTGTACTCTTGACATTAACGAATTAAAGTCTGTTTCCATTTGCAGCATTGTTTTAATGGTTACTTTCGACCCATCTACATTATTAAATGCAACTCTACCAAGTTTAGTCTGCCAATCTTGCATAGCTTGAGTGTTGTCGTTGACTAAAGTGTTTGCATTTTTAAGCGCCTGCACAGTGCTTTTAAAATTTACCGTAGTAGGTAGCACAATCGCAGGCTGGGTTATTTGGTCGCTGTGTTTCCAAACTTTAACCAACTCAATAATATGATTGCTGTTTGCGTCTAAAAAAGTACGGTTTATTTCGGCCAGCGGGTAGTTAGCTATTTGAATAAAATCACCTTGGCTTACGCTTTCAGGGCTTTCATTGCTATTAACAGTAACGAGCTTTGAGCCGTTATTTATGCTTACTTGATTGGCGGTATAGGTTGCCATGGTTAATCCTCTTGAGAAATAATAGATAGCTTTTGCGTTGGACGCCATGACCCTGAGATATTGGCGCCTGTTCTGCTGGTTATTACAAGCTTATAAGTTCGGTTCGTGGTTGTTCTTTTACCATCTGTATAGGTAAATGAGCCTGAGCAAGATTGATTTAGTAGCCAAAAATAACGGCGGGTTTCCATATCATACTCATTACGTATAATACTCCCCGAGCCATTATATGTTTGTGTTTGCCTTGCGTACCATGTACTGCCAATCAATTCTAATAGTTGAATGGTGTAAGCTGGGTCTGAGGGCTTACCCGCTGGCCCCGAACTTGAACCCGACGCACTAGAATCAAACTGCAACGAACATACGATATTGATAACACCACCATTTGAACCAAAAGGACCAATGGTGACGTTAGCGTCTGCGGCTAAGCTTGTTGTAGTTAATGCTGTTGTGTAAGTTCCGGCAGTAATTGACCCACCAAAGTACGAGTTACCCGCTGTGTCTTTCCACTCTGTTGCATTTGCCTTTGTTAATGCACCAAGGTTAGGAACCCCGTTACTTAATATTTTGGGGCCATACCAGTACCACAAATTGTTTGGGCCAAAGCCTGGTGCATATTCAACTTTCATAAACGAACCGCCGATCAAATCAATACGCGGCGATTCGATACGGGTACCCGCACGTAATACGTTACCGTCCAAGGTATCCTCAATTAAGGCGCTGCCATGGATGTGTAGCGCATATGATTGCCACGTTGAACCGGTATAGCGCTTAGTGGTTTGTACTTTAGGATCGCTTGCCTTAAATATTGTCACGACATCACCCGTTACCGGTACACCATTAGGAACAACATTATTAGCGGTGGTGTTAGACCAACCACCCGTTGCGGTACCAATATCATAACGCCCTGCGCCTCGGGTGCCAGGGTCGGTGGTTGTAAGGGTGCCCAGTAAGCTAAATACTGAGGGCTCGCCACCGTCCATTACCTCTAAACGTGGGCGCGCAAATTTAGCCGTGTGGCTTTGATTCGTTACGTAATAACGATAAGCACGGTGAGTTTGCACATTGCGATTAGCGATACTTTTAAAATCGGTACCTACCAATACACGTTTACCCGTTGCTGGGTCATATACCCCTGACAAACCCGAGATAGTGCCACTGTTTTTTTTAGATGAATGCAATACGCCAACAACTAAATACCACTTATTTATCTGGGGTAAATCACCCGACCAAAAATAAGGGTTGGTATTTGTAACTCCTGATAATGTTAAGCAATCATCGCAACCTAAATACAAGCTATTAGCAATGCCAATTTCTTGTTTCATCCATACTGAAAAGCGATAGGTTTTTTCATGGTTAATTGGAATATTATTCATATTCCAACCACCATCTGAGCTATTATTACCCGCTTGTGCATACCATATTGATTCGACGGTACCTAATGGGCCTGTATCTGCAATAATGGTATTTTCATTATTCGACCCATTTTGAATAAATGGGCCTTGTGAACCACGGCGACCAATTACCCATTCCTCTGAGTGGTCAGCAAGGTTAATGCTGCCTGAGTCTTTACCATCCTGCGCTTTTATATCTTCAAGGCTTTCAACTGTATGGCCATCACCTAAAATTAACCGCCCCTTAAAGTTATGCACAGGGTTGGCAGGGTCGGTGTTGTCGAGGTATGACGTGGGTACAAAGGTATTGCCAACCATAAAGCCTTGGCGAATTACATCGCCCACCAAGTCTAAGTTACCCACTTGGCCATCGTTATAACCCACCACACCGACAGCGCGACCGTTGTTGTCTAACTGCCAGCCGCCACGGGCAACTAACTGGCCATCAACCGTTTTAAATACTTGGCGTAGCTGCTTAATGCTGGCGCTACTTGAACCATCACTTATTTGCATGTTGGCAATAAATTCAGCCAATGGCCCATTAACCCACGACCCACCATCAGCAACACATTGCACAGCATCGTTACTGTCAGTGATATTGCCTTGGGCATCTAAACAGTAACCCACTGCAGTACGGGTGTACTCTTGCGCTGTGGCAATGGCTTGTTCTTTTGCGTTAGCGGTATCAGTGTTAATTTTTGAGGTTAGGTTTTGCTCAAGCGTTGTGTACGCTTGATTTTGGCTTGCAAAGGTTTCGGCCACTTCGTCAAAGCTTGATACCGTATCGGCAACAAAGGATTCAAACTCTTGATCGCGAACGGTGTTTGCTTGGTCAATGGTGGCAATGGCCGTGGTTACATCACTAAAACGTGCTGTTACGTTATCAAACGTTGCTTGGTAGCGCTCGTCGCGCGCGACCGTGGCTTGCTGCTCATTCACAAAAGCGGTATTTAAAACCTGTATTTGTGATTGGTTTTGCCCTAGCAGGGCACTTAGCTCTAGTGACTCTTGGGCAACGGCTTCAATGTCGGTGGCATTGGCTTTTAAGTTACGTTGTGCAACGGCTAACTTTACGCTTTGCTGTGCAAGTTCATTGCCTTGAATTAACTGGTTAGCGGCGGCAATCACATCGTTTAAGTTTGCGTTTTTAAGCTCTAGTTCAAGCCCACGCACTTGCACAATGTTATCGCTGATAGTGCCGCTAATGGCGTCTAAGTTTTGCTCAACGTTTGAAAACTTAGCATCAATACCGCCCTCGGCGGCATTAAACGCGGTGATTTGCGTTTTAATGTACGCCTCTGCGCCGTTAATAAACTGCTGGGCAGCGTTTGCTTTTTCAAGGGTGTCGTTATCGGTTAGCTGTTTAAGTGAGGCGCTCACTTGATACGTGCTGTTAAATGTGTCGAGTATTTGGTTTACATTTGACTCTGTTTGATAGCCAAATTCATCAACCCATTTAGTGGTTGCATACTGCGCCATTACCCCTGTAGCGGCGTCTATGTCGTTTTCTAGCATGGTGGCGCGGGCAGTTATATCATTGAGCGCTAAATCGTTTACACCACGTTTGCCTATTTCAATAAAATCAACATCAACATGGCCTAAGTCAAACTTTAAGCCCGCAACTTCACCGGTGTAGCCATCTTCGGTGCTTAGGTCGATGTTTCGTGTTTCCCAGCTTTCTGTTTCTGGCTCTAACACGTTCACTAATAACTGCGACTCACCTAAATAAATATTACCTAACCACGGGGAATTGGCGTGTTTTCTAAAGCGAATGCGTAGCATGGGGTTTTCATCAGCAATAAAGCTAATCGCGGGCGTGTAAGCCGTGGTGTTAAGTGTTACATACCCAAGTGCGCTGTATGTTACATCGCCCGCAAATCCCTCAGTTGAGGTGTTAAAGTGCCAGCTATACGCAGGGGTTAATGCTTCAATGGCACCGGCTATTTCGGTACGCATTTCTGTAAATGTGGCGCGCTGGTTTATTTTTCCTGCTTGTACTTCAAGCTCTCCCTCGGCCTGAGTCAAACGGGTATCGCTTTGTGTTATGCGGTTAGCTTGCAGGGCTATACTGGTGTTTAAGCCGTCGATTAATAGATTGGCCTCTTTAAATGCTTCGTCGGTGTATGAAAACGCACGGTTAACGATTAGGCCGTTTTCAGGGTCAACGTATACCACTGCATCAATTAAGCGCTCGTTACCTAATTGTCTTCGCTCGTATTCTTGTCGCCAGTTGGTGTAATTTGCTGATAAATCCAGTACCCCTTTTTCAATGTCTTGGCGGTGGCGCTTTTCAAGATTTAAATCACTAACTGTTTGCTCAAGTACGGCGGGTAAGTTGTTTTCAGTGCTAGGGCGCAAGCGATCAACTTGCTGGTTCATATCCTCAATTAACGTTTGTGCATCTTCACTTAGCTGGGTTAACTCAACATTATTAATGTACTTGGTTAAATCAACGGTGGTCGTAGTGGCTGTTACATTAACCCAGTCACTTGCGCCCAGATGATTAACGCTGCGCACTCTAAATTTATATTCAGTTTCGCCTTTTAAACCAATACGGTTATAAATCTGTGCTAGCACACGTTCACCGCTTTGCGGTTGTTCAGCTGTTCCCAAAAACTCCCATTCAAACGCGGTGCCAATACCTGCTGCGGCAATATTAGCAGTTAATGTAATTTGGTTATAATCAACAGTTACATACACAGTCGGCAAGGTAGGGGTCTGCACACTAAATTGCACAGCAACAAGGAGTGAGCGCTGGCCAAATATGTTTTTAGCGCTAATACGCGCGGTGTATTCTCCCAGTTGCAAGTTAGGAATAGTTACTTGGGTGTATGTTACCGATGTTTTAAATACCTGCTCGTTTGCAGCAGTATTAATAAACTCAACATCGTATTCATGAACAGCAAGCGGGGTCGGATGGGTCCATTTTATTATGCCATTTCCATCACCATCCACTGTTACCCGTACATCAAAAATAGGCTGTGGTTTGCCCACTAAATAGTCACTGTTTGGTGTTAAATCCTGCGCACCAGGTATTATGTTATCAGCCCATAAATCGGGGCCGTCTTCAACACACATTAAGGTCACGCCACCATCTAACCTAAAGCGACGCTCTGTTACACGGTAAACCTTATTATTTATCGATTCGCCAGGTAAGTTTAAGTACACAGTACGGCCAACAGCTGCAGCCAAGCCTTTGTGTTTGAGGGGTAACTCTATTTCGCCTAAACGTGTTTGTTCTAAATGTATTGTCGCCAGGCGTTGTGCTGTAGTACTACTGCGCACAAAGGGGAGTGATATAGACTTTTCTAATATTTGATTATCAATAGCCTGATACCCTGCAGACACAACAGGCGGCGCGTCTGTACGATCGTAGTTTTGTTCGGGGTCGGTAAACGTAGCACGCACAACATTGGCACGCTCTCGTAAATCAGCATGCCATTTAATTTTAATATTACCGTGAACATCATCAGCATTAATGGTGTAGGTCGGTTCGCCATACCAGGCACCCACGCGTACATACCACTGGCCCATTTGCCTAAATATTTTACCCGCAAAACACGCTTCTAGCTGGCCTAACACTTCAAGCGGCTTAGAGCTAAATGTAAAGCTACCATTGGTTGTGTAACGCGGCTCGGTGGAAACAACGCCATCAGCGTCGGTAAATTCGGCATCTTCATCACACACGTTAATGGCAGCAATCCACCACTGTAACGGTAAACGTTCAAAAGGAACCTCATGGGCTCCATAAAAACGCACATAGTGCAGGGCGCACAGTACGGCGTTTTGGCTCCAAAGCCAGGTACTTTCATCGTCAGGGTTTTGGGCTGTATCTCGTGGGTCCCATACACGGGCCCCCCGTATTAAAAAGCCCATATCGTTTATGCCATCTTCAAACACTTCACGATTATTTTCCATTTCAATAAAAACATAGCTTTGGCCAAAGCCAACATGTTCACTCGTCCATCCCGCCATCTTAGCCACCGCTTTTGCGTTAGCTGTGGTTTGGCGGCCATTGCTTAAAGAGTAATCCCAACTTTCTCTTGGGTAATCAGTGAGCTTTTTATCAACAATGTAAATCTCTTCAAGGGCATCAATAGGGGCTCCATTAATCAATACAATTAACTGCATCCATTTTTTACCGCCTTTTTCAACTTCAGCTTGGTGGGCAATAACACCGCCAACGCGGTCACGACCAAATGTAATACGGCGGGGTTGGTCTATGCCTTTTTGTAAGCCTTGGCCAAGCGTGGCTAAATCTTTTTCAGGCACATCAGGTGATAATGAGTCCCAAAGCGCACCAAGCCCTGTTACTTCAAATATGCTGTCTACAACATTTACAACCGTATCAACTACCTTAGACATTTCGCGGCTCCAATGGGTAAACCGCTTTTACCGTGTCCATTGGTAACGTCACTAAGCCGTTTTCGCCAACACATACTACTGCGTTAACTGTTACAATGCCGCCTACATATTCGTCTTTAAACTCAACTAAAGCCAAGTCACCACGTCGAGCATAGTTAACAGGTATAGCGGGGTTTAAACGGTCTTTAAACACGCTTTCAACATCGTTTAAACCACGTTTAAATAGTTGTTTAAATGCACCACTTTTAGTGCGGTATTTACCCCTAAAATCGTCAGCTACATCGTTACCGGTAGCAAATAGCACCCAATCGGCTACCAATAAGCAGCAATCGTTTTTACCCCATTTAAAGGGCTCACAGTTGCGGCGGTTTATAAAAGCAGCAAGTTTAGCGCTGGCGTTCATAGCGGTTGCCTCCTATGTATTTACCAGGTTGTGTATCAGGTAGGTTTTGTTTGTTGGTCGTGGCTTGCTCACTAAAAAACACATCGCCCGGGTAAAGGGCTTTTTGGGTCGCATCATTCCAACGTTGGTGTAGCCGTGCGTCTTTCCAGCGCTCACTTTCACCTGCAACACTAAGCTGCACTTGCGATACATCGCCGCGCTCTACATCACACGCCACAATGTAGCCGCTTTCAAGTAACTGGCTTTGGCTAACACGGTAATGTTCATCAACAGTAACAAGGTAAATTTCGCAGGCCTGGCTTATCGGGTCGTTTTCGGCCACTTCGGCTAAAATTGCCTGGTCTTGAGTGTGTAGGGTTAAACGTATGCGGGCGCTGTCGTTGTTATCATTAGCGGGTATTTCACTTACAGTGCCAAGCATACCCACGCCGTGCCAAGTTAAGTTAGCAAATCGGCGCTCGCCTACGCCTGTGTGCAGCAATACATCGCCACTTTTAAGCGCGAGTCGCACAAAAAAGCGAGCGCGGCCACTGGTGGCTAAATCCGCAAGTAACCCTGAGTTTAAGCTCTCCATTAAAACGCCTCACGCCCTTTAATTTTCCAGCTGGTAACTATGCCGTTTTTATACTGCGCACTAGCAAGCCCTTGCTTATTATCAGCAAGTCGAAACAACCCAGCTGGTTGCTTAAATGTAATAAGGGTATTTTCTGCAGGTATTTTTCGTACAGGAGACTCAAAAATAGCCGTCGCTTGGCCAGCTGAGTCACTTACCAAGTCAGCCGTTAATATTTTAAGTTCAGTGTTTTGGCCAACGCCCACTTGCATACGTTCGCCAGCAACCAGTAAGGTTTGGTTAGCGGGTAGCGCATATAAATTTAAAATATTACCGTCTTGGTTTGCACCGCGCACATAGCCCGTAAAGTCTTTATCTAGCTGTTCACGACGGTAATCAATTAACGTAAACGTGCCCACTTGGCCACGTAGGCTAGCAATAAAGCCATCAAGGGCTAATGCATCACGCTCAGGCACATTGGCAAGTTCAATTTCAAATTCCCAGTAAGCACCTTCAAGGTCATAAACCTCAGTGGCGTTATTGGCTTTGTTTAAATGGGTTTGGCTATTGGGCACTAACGTAAAGTTAGAGCTTTTAGGGCGTTTGGGTAGGGGGAGTAGTTGCATCGTTACCAAGTTTCATAATAAAACACTGGTAACGAGTATAAAATTTAGGGGGAAAGCTTTCGGCTGGAAAGGGGTTTACATTGCTCTATTGGCGATATATAAATTGCTATCTACATTACCATGAAGCTTGATTAAAACATCTAATAAGTCAGCCTGAAAGTAAAACATTAACTCATTAAACAGTTTCTTTTTTGTCGATTCGTCACTAATCTCCATAATCCTATCTACCAACTTGTTAAATAAATTTATATCTGTGTCATATTTAGCATTTCGTTTGAATTCACACGAAAATACTTCCATCAAGTCATAGTTTGGAAAGTCTGCACCCTGTGCAATTTGGCAGATTATAAAATTTATTGAGCGATTTGATTGGTTTAAGTTTCCAGAAGTTTTTAACAGCAAATCCTTTTTTGATAAATTAGTATCAAGTATAAAGTTAGTTAATTTGCTTGTGCATTCTTTCACATTATTTACTTTATGATTTTCTTTGTTAACTTGAAGCTTTGCAAAATACTTTATCAATTTATCTGTTTCTTCATCGTTCTGTAAAGCAAATTCAGTAAGTTTGTATGTCAATGAAAAAGTGAAATTATCAGTCATCATTGAGTTTAAACTATTCTTCTCATCAAAGTTTCTTTCTAGCTTATTAGCAACTCTACTAATTAATTCCAGCTCTTCTTTTACTTGAAAAGCTCTAAGGGTTTTCCTTGTTTCATTCCAAGTCATAAATAACAGGATAATTGTTGCCAAAGTAAGCATTGGGGTCACAAATCCATTTACAATATTTGCTGTACTCAACCAAGACTGTTTAGTTCCAATGTATTCAGGAAAATCTGAATAAAACATACTAATAAAGACCATCAATAAAATAAAAGGTAAAACTAATAGCCACGGTAAAATGTTGGATGTTTTAGAAATCATATGGGCACATTCCCTCGTTTTCAAAATTCCTTTTTACACCAATCTCAAATACTTAACAACTAAGCAGCCCCCCGAACCGCACGAATAATTGCCCCATTACTTTGTATATTAGCCACAACAACCCCAACCACCTGGCGTGCAATGTCTTGGCCAACCGCTTGCGATGTTTGCTCATTAGCACCACCTTGCACCGTAATTTGGTTGGTTATATGTATATTTACACCACCAGAGCCGCCACTATCATTAGCCGCACCACCTGCGTTGTAACGCCGTGCCATTTGGCTAATTTCAGTATTTTGTTTCGGGCTTAAGACACGCTCACCACGTTGTAATACGTAGGTAGATTCATTCGGCACATAATCTAAACCACCGTGCGCAATACCAGCCGGTTGCTGAGCTTTTATTTGGCGAACTTGTTGTAAGCCCATCATAACCGCTGCCGCAGCTGCAACACCACCCAACACTGGACCAACAATGGGAATAGGGGCCAAAGACGTATAAGCAGCTGTTGCACCTTGGTAGGTATTTATAACAGCTTGCGCAATTGCAAACGCTTTATAGGCTTTAAATGCTGTTTTACTTTGTCCAGCCATTGTTTTAAAAGTACTGGCACCCAAGCCAACAATGGCGCTAGATTTTTCAGCTTCTGTTTTTTTCTCAAAGTTAGCAAACGCTAAAATGTTGCTTTGTAAAGCACCTGTGTCGCGTGTTTTAATTTGCATCAACCGTTCTTGGTGTGCGGCTTCACTCGCTTCACGTTGGCTATGGTAGCCATTTGCAGCATTAAGTTCAGATTGGCGCTCTAACTCACGAATTTGGTTATCTGCGTTATATTTAAGCTCGCCATTTTCATCATTGGCCGCTAAACCTAATTGTGATCGGCGTTTAGCATCAACCCGTGCTTGTTGGCGTGCTTGCTCTACACTTAGTTCGTTATTATAAGCGGCAAGTGCTTCACGCCCAGCAAAGCCTTTAACGGTAGCAATACGGGTTTCTAAATCGCGTTGTAAATCGTTTTTACGTTTTTCTTCAGCTTGGTTTTGTATACGTGTTTTTTCGGTTTCACGTTTTTGTGTAATTGCTTTTAGGTCTTCACCGTATTTAACATCAAGCTGTTTTAAAATGGCGTTGTATTTAACTTTGTTAGCCGTATCGTTCTCACGAGCAACAATGACCATTTGCTTACGTTTTTCGTAGCTATCTTTTAAGCGGGCTTCTTCGCCCATTAGGCTTACTTCTAAACGCTTAATGTTATCGGGCAGGGCGCTTGAGCTAACAGAGGCAGGCTTAGGCTTTTCTGTTTCTTTAATGGCAAGCACTTGTTGTAGCGCCACAATTTCATTTTTTAAATCAGTAACGCGCTGTTGTGCAGCTTCAACGTCAGAAAACTTGCCTTTTAAAAACGGGTTATTAAAACGTTCCCGCGCTTCATCAGCCATTTGAATCGCATTTTTAATGCGGCCCTGTGCCATTAGTAGTAAACCTTGTGCCTGGCTACTGGTTAAATTGGCATACGGGTTTAGGTCTTTACTGGCTTCTTTTAGTTTATTAACTGAGTCGGTAGCGTCATCGCCCTGGCTTGCAAAGTAGGCAAGGCCAAGCCCAGCCGTTACCAGTAATCCAACGGGTCCACCTAACAAGCCCATTACTGTGCTAAGACCACGTGCGGCTAACGTTGCACGCCCAGCGGCAGCAGTATAAATGTTGGTAGCGGTAGTAGCAGCGGCTTGTGTTGCTGTATAGCGCGTATTAGCAGCAGCCAAACGGGCAACAGCTGCAATGCGTAAGTTGGTGGTATTAGCCACAGCAAGCGTATGCTGTGCATATGCTTTCATTTGTGCGGCGCGCTGTAGCTCTAAAAACGCATTAGCCTGGTTTTGTTTTGCAAGGGCTGCATCCGCAATTAACGCGCGGTTCTTTGCCGCAACGCTAGTTACATAACCCGCAGCACTGGCACTTAACCCTGCCACTAAATGGCCGGTTAATACAGTAGCTAATGCACCGGTTGCCACCACTAAATTATCCACAGCCTCTTCGTTTGCACGTAAATACGCCATGGTATCGGTAATAGAATCAACCACGCTGGTAACAGCAAAGTTTACAGGCTCTTCATACTTGCGTATTAAGCGCTGGTACTCATTACCCATTTCCGCAAAGCTGGCGTTTATTTTACCCTCGGTGGCCTCAGCCGCACCGGCGTAATCGTTAAGTGCTTTAATAAGGTAATTTTTAAACATCTGGCTGGTTACTTGGCCATCGTTCACCATTTGCCTAAAACCACCAGCAGCTTTACCTGCTGCTTTATCGAGTTTTTGTAAAAGCCCTGGCATAGGCTCGGTTACTTGGTTTAGCTCTTCTGCACGTAAAACGCCGGCAGTCATCCCTTGTGTCATACCAAACAAACTCTGCCCAAGCTGCACATTACTGGCCCCCGTTTTAGCGGCGGCATTGGCCATACCCTCTAAAATGGCTTTACCTTGAGTTTGAGTAACAACACCAACCTCTTGTAGGGTTAAAATTTTACTGTAAGAGTCGGCAAGGGTGGTGTAACCGGTGTTTAAGCGATCAGATGTAGCAAATAAATACTCTTGTACTTTGGCATAGTTTTCAGCTGAGCCCGTTAATCCTTTTAAGCGAGTATCAAGTAATTGTGCAGCGCCGGTATCACGCACAAACATAGTCGCGGTACCAATACCCACTAAAGTCGTGAGTGTTGCGCCTATTTGTACATAGGCGGTATTCATTATCCCAAGTTGGCGGGTCATTGCGCCTTGCTGCTGCATAATGCGGGCTTGGCTTGCGCCTAATTGCTGGTTAGCAGCAACTTGGCGCTGTACTGCTTGGGGTATGCGGTTTAGTTCGTTTACGTTTTGGCGCGCACCGGTGGTAACTGCTTTACCGTCATAACTTAAGCGTAACGCCAAATTCAAGTTGTTGCTCATCGGGTCGCCTTATTAGTCCAATTATGGTGCGCTCTAAAGTTTGCAGTTTTGCAAAATCATCGGGATTAAGGGTTATATTTGCATAGCGCCAGGCTATATCAGCCCTGGCATAATCAAGGGCAATTTCTACCCCGTCGTTATCCCGTTGCCACTGGCTACTGGCGGTAGTTAATGCCAATACAGCCGTGTGGTTTTGGGGCAATACAAACAATGTTTCCTCATCGTGTTGCACAACCTGTTTAGGTGCGCCAAAATGGGCTTCGTCATCATCAAGGGTTTTACTGTCTGCTGCTAGGTCGCCCAAAAACCACCTAGCAACATCGGCTAGTTTTTTTCAGTGATACGGTATTGGGCGTTAATGCACTCAACACTTAAGCGGGCAGTTAGTCCACTATAAACAAGCAACTCTTCAAGGGTACTTTTATCAAATGGCACGTCTTTACCATCATCAATAAAGTCATCCCAGCCCACTAATAGCTCGCGTACTATTTCGCCATCACTCGCGCCTTGTGTTTCAGTCAGTGTTTTAAGCTCACTTTCAGGTACCAGTTTAATTTTTGCCGTAAACTTAAAAGGTAGCCCACCAAATTCAAAATTAAGCGGGGCGCTTATAACCGCATTTTTTAACGCGTTTAATAGTTTTAATTTCATTTTTGCTGTCCTAATTTGTTATTTATGAATAACTAACTTACTCAAACACTATCGTTAGTTCGTCATAGCCTGCGCCACTGGGCACTAGCTTGCCGTCAAACTCATAACCGGTTAATTCTGAGTCCAGGCTGGTGTATTTAGGCCATGGCATTTGGTAACGGCCAATAATGGTTACTTTTTTACCTGTGGCGGTGCCATGGGTAAACTCAAACATTTGCACTTTAGCAACGTCATCAAACGGGTTAAAACTGGTTAACTCTTCTGCTGTTAGCGTAAAATTAGCGCTGCTCTCATGACCGGTTATCATTATTTCTTCGTGGTTAATAGCACGGTCAAACACCACGTTATTACCTAAATCAATGGTAATTTTGTGCAGCGTACGTTTAACATCGTTAAGCTTAAAATCACTGCTATTACTTACGCCAAGTACTTCAGGGCGTACCCAACGCTCCCAATCAACCGCAGGGGCGGCAGTACTTGCAACCGGCGCACTAAACAAGCCTTTAAACTGCCAGTTAAGCATGGGCTTACCTTTTTCAAGCGCAAAGCTCACATTGCCTTTCATTTCGCTAATGTTGTGGGTGTTTTTACCAAAGCGTACTAAGCATGTAACTGCAACAGCGGCCCCTTTTGTAAAGGTAACGCTTGTTGCATCGGCAACTTGCACCATGCCGCAAGCAAGTAGCAGCGGGGCAAACGCAGGTTCGTTACCGGCTGTGCCACTCATTGCAAGTGGGGTTTTAAAGTTAAGGCTTATATGTTCACCATAAAAGGTTTCCATACTGGCACCGCTGTAGCTGGTTTCTAGCTCGTCTTTTTCACTTTCGCTTTCAAGCGATAATTCAACGTCACTGGCATAAATGGCATGCAGGCCCGTTAAAGTTGTGCCCAGGGCATCGGCTAAAATGAGTTTGTCTTTAAATCGCCAACTGCTCATGATTTACTCTCCACTTTAATTAGCTCACCGCTTTTTAAGTTAAAAGCGCCGGCTATCTCGTCTCTGTTACCTTTTGCTTTAGCTAAAGCCTGGTTAACGTTTTGGGCAATCGTCATCGCGCGGGACATTTTAGGCTTTATGTTAACGTCAGCCTGTTTTTCAGCGGGTTTACTCGATTGCGGCTCGGTCTGTTTGCTCATGGCATCACCTTCACTGTTACGGTATGTAGGCCAGTTACACTAAACTGACATTGGTAAATTAAGTTATTAGTTTGCTTGCTAAGCTCAATTGTGCGGCCCTTATCAAGCTTTATAGGGTTCCAACCTGCGAACTGGCAACCTGCTACAGCGGTTTTAACATCACTGCGCAATTGCTTTATTTGCATATCGCTATGGGCATTACCTGCAGAGCAGGGGATCACAATCATCACTGCAAACACATCTTTAATTTGGTATTCGTCAAGGCCATGTACTTCATTAGTGTTGGTGTTGTCATCGGCCAGCGGCAATACAAACAACTGGGCACTGTGTACAGCATGCTCGCGCACATGGTTAAAGTCGCTAGCAAACCCTACCGTTGCATTAATCACTGTGTTACTTAGCAGGGTTTCTATGTTGTTTAAATCAAAGTTAAATGCCATTTAAATGCTCTTTAAATTAACCAATCAGTAATAATGTCGTTAATCTCAGTTTCTTGCACAGCTGCTATACCAATAATTGCCCGCGCGGGTAACTTAACGTTTTTATTGCGGCCTGTTTCACCACCAAAATGGTGTATTGCTGAGTACTTTTCACCTAAGCCATGCTCAAGCGTATTGCCGTTTACGTTGTGCGTTACCGAGCCTGCAAGGTTGCGATCATCTGTTAGTGTTAAACCGCCACGGTCTTTTGCTGCTTGCGATTGCTCCCATTTACGGCCTTCGGGTGTTACTTCACGTAAAAATCGGGTTGTAACGTCCATGTCTAAAAATGCACCAATATCATCCAATACATCAGCGGGTTCACCACTTGTATTTGCAATTTGGGTTAAGCGGGGCAGTGCATTACCCGTTATATTTATAAATACACCCGCCAATTTAATAACCTGGCCAATTAAATTGAGAGCCTGCAGGTTTGGTTCGCATCCCAGTTCTTGCACCTGCAGGCGCATCTTCCTTAATTTGGATCACACCTTTACTAACCTTATCGAGCATTGCCATGGCGTTACTTTTTAGGGTTTTAAGGTTTTCGTCAGCAATGTTAGGGGCAAGCTCACAATGCATTAAATCGTTAGCAATGCCTGGCAATACCGAGTTATTTATATCGTCTTGGTTTAATGCAAACCGCGATACATAGCCGGCTATAACCGCATTTACATTTTTTTGTGCTTGCACATACCAGGCATTAATTTGCTCTTGCAACTCGTTGTACGTTTCGCTTAATAGCGCTGCTTCAACATCGTCGCGCGTTGGGCGGCTACCTATCGCTGCAAACTTAGCAGTCGCAAATTGCAACAGCGTATTAATGCCAACTTTATCTATAACTGCTTGTTCTGTCGTATACATGGGCACCTCAGTTAGTAAAAAAAGGCCCCGAGCAAGTCGGTACTGGGGCCTTTACACAGGGAACAACAATAATTAACCGGCTGGCGTCAGCACGTTAGTAAGCAAAATACCGCAGTCTTTTGCAATAATTTGCTCTTGCACCGATTCGCCTACCATAATTTCAACCCCACCATTTATCCCCGCAGCTACGTCACGGTTGCCCGATGTACGCGAGCCATAACGTGCAGTGAGTGCAAAGGTCATGCGGTTGTTGTTAAACGACGCTAGCGGGTCGTGATACGTAAACGACAGGGTATCTTGCCAAACCTTTTGTAAGTTAACGGCTTGGCCTTTTTTAGCCGTGTTTAGGCGCGCTTGGCCAACGGTTACATGCTCAAGCTCTAGCACTTCTTTAATGTAGCTCCATGGCACTAAGCCCTGGTCGCCACTAGTGCCATTAAACGCTTTAAGTAACTTAGGATGCGTACGCAGTTTAGTTGCCACGCTTTGCGATAATGTCATTGCATTAGGGCGCATAAGTGGTGCATCTAGCATGTCTAAAAAAAACGGTAAAATATCAAGTGTAGGGTCATCTAAACGCTTTTTGCCTGCAGCAGCTAATGATTCAGTACTGCCAAAGTTAGCGGCTTTGTTATACATAGTGGCCACACGTATTTCACGGTTAAGCAAAACTAAGTCAGTTAAGCTTTCAGCCGCATGAGTTCGCGGGTTATAGTTTACTGGCGCATTGGTTACATCGTCATTCGGCACAACATCTGCTAAGCCATAATCAACAACTGATCCTGTTTTCTCTTCAACACTAAACTCAACTTGATTCGGCGATGACTTACGGCCAATTTTATCGTCTACAACGGTAAACTTTTCGCCTTTTTTATATTCGGTCCACTTATAGTTACGTAAACCAACAGGCGAATAAGGGGCAAGCGTGTCTGCAACTAACGATCTATTACGATAAGCAATGGCTATGGCCGTTTGCTCAACATCGGGGGTAAATGGCATACCATTACTCATGGCAAATCCTCACTATTAATAATTAAGTTAACCCAAGCGCCTTAAGCGCTTGGAATTGTTGCTACTACATGCGGGTTTAAAAACACGTCGCCAATCACACCAGCTTCGCCGTCTTCCATTGCCCAACCAGCAACGTATACTTCGGTTTGGCCCACAAAGTTAGCAGGGTCAAATTCAACGGCTTTACCTTCGCTGTCAGCAACAATTGGCGTGCCTGCAATCAATGGTGTACCAAATTCAACAGGCGCGCTTTGTGTCATTACCACATCAACACGTAAATGCTCGTCAGTGCCTTGCTCGGTAACACCGGCATACATTGCGCTGGCATCAACCGCTAACCCAACATGAAAGTCAGCCGCAGCCGATACAACTACTAAGCGGTTAGCCGGTATAACGTCTTCAGCGCTAAAGTTTCTTATAAATCCTGGTTGTGCCATGGTTTTATGCCTTTTTAATGTGGTCTAACGCGGCGGTAATGCTAATTTCAATGCCTTTGCTAGATTGTGATTGTTGAAATTCCAGCGCTTTTGCTGCCAGTGTTTCTGCACTGTCGTCGGTATTTTCACCGTCGGTATCGTCTTTATTAAACTCGCTCGTTAAGCCTGTTTGCTCAGGCAAGCCCTTTAAAAAACCTTCAAACCACGCTGCAGGTTTAAGTTCCTGGCTTTTCCCGTCTGCGGCTGCAAACTCAAAGGTGGTGTCGCCATCGTCAAGCTTGGCCATAAACTCAGCCACACCCTCTGTGTTTGTTAAGCGCGGGGCTTTGCCGCCATTAATTTCGGTGTTAATAAAGGTGGTGGCCGCTGCAACACGCTGCGCGTATTCCAACTTTTCATTTTTAGCGTTGGCCGCATCAATTTGGTCTTGTAGCGCCTTTCTTTCTTCTTTATCCATTGCATTGTCCTCGTGGGGTGGTGGGGCGTCATCATCGCCTTTACTAAATTCGGCACCCTTGGCACGTTCGTGCTCAGCAATAATGGTTTCTTCTTTTAACCATTCGCTTTCGTAGTCGGGCACAACTTTATCAGCGGCTTCACTGCCAAAACGGTCAGTTAAAAAGCTACGTAAATTGCCCATTAGGCGGGTAAGGGTGTTTGATGTGCGCAGCGATATGTTGTCAATATCACCGGCAGCAAATTCTAGGGTAAGTGTGTCGGCGTCATCAGCTTGGTTAAACTGCCAGGCTAAACCGTCAACGGCAGGGGGCTTGCCGCCCAAATAACCAATGTGGGCCAGCTTATAGCCGTTATCAGTTTTTTCTAGGCGTACAGAGCGGTTAGGGTAGCGCTTGCTTTCAACGGCTTGTGCAAATTCAGCGCATACGTCTTCAGCTTTGGCAAACAACGAGCCACCTTCTGCTTTTAGCTCACTGGCCCAACCCCACGCAGGGTCGTTCATTTTAGGGTGGCCAATAACCAGTGGTGCGGTTTTAGGTTTAAAGTTAGCGACTACGCTGTTTAAATCAGCGTCGCTAAATGTGTGCTCAACGCCTTTAGAGTCGATTTGTGTACCTGCTCTAAATACTTCAAACCAATTAAAAGAGGTGTTTGGGGTTGTTTTGTTTGCCATGTTCCAAGTGCCAATAAACTAACTAAGTGGCACCCAGTGTATGCGGGGAGTGGCTATTGAACCGCTGGAAAAGACTTTACAGCGGTTTATTTTTCTTAGAACCTGAAATAGTTTTTACTCTTCATTACTCATCTTAAGTTTTTCTTTTAACTTATTTTGAGTTTCTTTATTTTTCTTTCTGTTTGCTATATTGCTCTTAAACTCGCCTAGATTACTTTGTAGTGTAAGCAAAGTCATTAAAACATATAATTCAGCACCGCCAATAGCAGCAATTGCTGTATATAAGTAATTAGCTTTGATCGTCGAAATCATTATTAATGCTACTACGACCAAGCAAACAACTACAAAAAGAACCGCAACACTTGCCGTTACAAATCTTTTTGACCTATTGACTATCTGTTTTAGTCTAGCTGTTTCAGATTGAGTTAAGCCATCTAGATCACCAATGTTTGCTAGATCTTTATGTACATTAAAAGCTAGTGTGAACGGAATTATAGCTATTGCAATGACTACAACAGGTATTATGGCACCGTATTTTTGTAGTTCATTTGTAAAGCAAAAAACCAAAGTTCCAGGAATAAAAGCGAAAATACATAACCAGCAAATGAAAGATATATAAGATGTATGGGCTTTCATTTTATCTCACTTAATTTAAAGTCTGTAAATCGTCCCTTAGCTCATCATTGTTTACTTTTTCATTCAACCAACTGAGCATTATTTGGTAAAGATCACTTTCGTTTATTTGACCATTTATGAATTCAAGGTTCACTCCTTTCGTTAATTTTAACTTGTCCCCTTGAAGTACACCACCATTTGCTAATGTTATTTTCACATCTTCCTGATCAAAATGACGCAAGGAACTAGCAACAGCATCAATTGTTTTTTGACCTTTTTTAGTCGTTTTTCTATTAAAAGATAACTCAATTTTCATTCGTAGATTACTATCATCTAGAGCATCATCAAAATCCATATCAGGAATTTCTCCCACTTGCTTTAAAAGATCCACTACCTTTGCACCAAGTGTTTTGGGATACCAAGAAACACTCGTAGCTTCATTAACACTTTTATCCTCATAAATAATTGGTTTATCTTCTTCATTACTTGAGGTTGTTGGTTGATAAACTACATCACTTCCTAAGCTAATTGTTTTAGCATGTGATTTTTCAAACTTTTGAACTGCTTCTTTTGTAGGTTGGTCACTAAGAATAATCATGGTTGTTAATGACCTAGTCAGATTCATTAGAAACCAGTTTAAATGTGCCTCTAACTCTTTACTTTGCAGCCTTTGAGAGCTACAAACAATCACGTGATTCTCAAGAACACCGAAGTACAATACTGAGTCTAAAAATTCAGCTCTCACTTTTGAATTCTTTTTTTGTATGTCTTTAGGGTTCAAGACGTTTAATGGGTAGGCACCAGCAGCGTCGTCTACCTCAATTGTTAACTGACTAAGTCCAGATTCAAATTGAACTAACTGGCATAAAAGGAGGTTACCACCATGCTTTTTGTGGCTATTAATAAACCGAACAGCCTTGCCATCTTCCGTTAAAGAGTTCTGGCGATTCTTTACTTTGTAAAAATCACTTTTCTCATCGTCGAGGTGTGCTTCTAGTAGAGACTGTAAAGTTTCTGAGGTTTGCGATAATTTAGCATGTTTGTAATGCAGAGTGCGTTTTCTTTTTTCCGAGCTCATTCTCATCCCTGTAAATATTATTTAGTATTTATTATACAAAGTTAACATTATATCCTATCTATTATATTTACAATCAAAAAACCAAGGAATGGTTATGCTAAAACAAGCTCATTTAAAAACCTTAAATAAAATACTCATCACTATATCTGCATACTTTCTTTTGTCTGGTATTGGACTAGGTGTGTATTTATATATCAACAACCCAGATAAATACCTTTCATCAAACCCCGATGAGGCCATGCCGCAACTCTACATAGCACTTACCAATAAATTGGAGTCAAACCCAAGCAGAGAGTTTATAGCCGACCTTAATCAGGCATATGTTGATCAAATTATTACCGAATCCGAGTACATTCGTTTAACGCTTAGGTACAACCTCAATATGGCGACAGATTTAAATTTAGAGTTCAAACCCACCAAACAACAATTTCATAAAGCATGGCTTAACCACCAGAACATAAAACCATAACTTTAAATCCAAGTTAAACTATGTTTAAACCGCGTTTAAATTCGATTGAGTGCGTTTAAACGACTTAAACTTAAGCTACCACAGCCATAACATAAGCTAATGTGCTTAAAATCGTTTTCAGGGATTTTTTAATTAATCAACTTTACACACGTTATGATTAGAATTAATGTACATGCTTAATCAAGGATTGATTTTGTTCTTGATCTTTTTAAAGGGAATCTCATGGAATTAAAAACAAGTGCTGGTGCATTAAATATAACAATAGGTAATCATTTACCCACAGAGTATAAAAAGTTATTTGAGAGTGCTTTTGCGCTTAAAAAACAAGTTAACATTAGGGGAACCACTTGGGGCCTGCTCTGTGCTCAGTCAAAGGTAAAAGATATTAAAGCCGATGTACCAGCTATAAGTGGTGATATTTTTAAATTTACACAAATTAGAGAAGATGCAGATTGGCTTAATCTAAATACTAATGACTTTGCAACTGATGCAGACCTTGCTGAAATTAACTTACCTGAAAACTTGAAGCCTAATTCGACAAGGTTTACTTATTTCTTTTTTCCTGAATCTCATACTCTCGTTTACGAAGCATATTACAAAGGTAATGAATTAACACCTAATACAGCGGTTGATTTTTTTAAAAAGTTACTAAATTCAGCTGAACTACAAGAAGACTTTGGAGAAGTAAATGTAGTTCACTTTCCTGAAAAAGAAGCACTGCAACAAGCTTTACAGCTGAAGCATAAACGAACTATTCATATGATCATAAATAATCCTAATGCGTTTGGTGAAATTGAAAAGAGATACTTGAAGAAAGCAGAGGAACGTCAAATAGCTAAAGTTGAAACTAAAATTACAGCTAAGACGGGCGAATCAATACAAGTAGATCAAGAGCTTAGAAATGAAGCGAAAATAGCCGCTAATAATGGTAGCTTAGTTGTTAAAGGCTATGATGGAAAAGGCACACCAAGAATAATTTCTACTAAGGATATGCCGTTTATCAAACATGATTATTTTGATATCAAGAATTCACTTCCATATGACGCATTTAAACGCTTGGCAATTTCAATTGAGGAAATTATTAAAAAGTTATTATGACAAATAACATTATAGCAAGATATTGGAGAGCATATGGCGGCTTTACTGCATTATTAACAAGCCCTTATTTTTATGCATCTATAATCATAACGGGAATCCTTTTTCCTGCCTGGAGTAAATTTGGGTGGTGGGATGATGTGCTCTCCATTATGCCTAACTTACTTGGGTTCTCTTTGGGTGGCTTTGCATTGTGGATGTCTATAGGTTCGGAAAAATTTAGAGATTTTTTAGCAGAACAAGACAAACCATGTGGCGAGTGTATTGAATGCAAAAATGCTTTTGGTCAATGTTTTAATAATAAACCATCTGCTTTTACAATGATCAATGCAATTTTTTTACACTTTATCTTGCTACAAGTCTTAGCAATATTGTTAGCTATGATTTGTAAAACCTACGTAGATTATTTTGACCTAATTACCATGCATAATAAATCAAAGCTGGCACTAGCTATTTTTTATTGTGCGTCTTACTTTGTCTTTATCTATGCTTTAGTAAGTACTGTTACCCTCAGTATAGGTTTATTTAGAGTAACAACCCTTTATGAGCACTTTGTAAATAACAAAATAGCCGAAGATCAAGAGAAATGCTGGTGCCCTCTAATACAAAAAAATAAAGAAAAAGCCCCTTAACTAGGGGTTTTTTGTTACCAAAATCTTTATAGTTTTATTTTGTTCAGGCATATCGGGAACCTTAATAAATTTTGGACATTATTTCTGGTGCCTCTATGATGAAATTAATGATACAGTTTTTCGCCAATAGATTTTTTCAAATTTTAAACTGTTCAGATCGGTCAGCTTTTCAGTAATATTAAGAAGTTCTTGTTCTATTATCGCTTTTGTATTGTCTTGCTCACTCAGTAACATACGGTGATGTTTAATTGCCAAAGCAATAATATATTCTTCGTTATTCCAGTCCATCTTATTCCTCCATCAAACAAGTAAGTACAACTTTATAAAACCAGCTTAGTTTAAATTCGATAAGTTAAATACATTTACTATGCGGCAATCATGCTTACAGCCGTTTAAAAATAGTAAGCTATAAGCCAAAAACAAAAGGGTTTATTTCAACCCAAAACACACCAACTATAAACATCACTAGTACAACAAAAAGTAAAACAAAAAAATAGCAGACTATTCCTAGCTGAGTTTTACTTTCGAACTCATCCTCTAAGTTTTCAAATTTAAAATTAGAAACTTCCTTAGTCCAGTATTCAGCTCTTTGCTCAAACAAATCATTAATCAACTTCATCTCTTCAGCATAAACCTTATTAAACAAAGTAATTTCTTCAGTAGTAAGCTGAGCGGTAATAATATTAATTTCTTCATCAATATTTACTTGAGCTTGTGGCATATTATTAAGAGAGTAACTAAGGTCAATTGCCTCGAAATGCTTTAAAGCTAATTCACGTATGTCTTCACGTTCTAACTTCATATATTAAAACTCCCCCTAGAAAATTAATCCAAGGTAAAAATTCTGTCAGTACATGAATGGCTTATTTAATCTAACAACTTTTGATATCGCAACATACTTAAATTCATTAACTCTTCTCTATAGGAAGCTTTAAAACATTTAAATTTTTCATCATCAAGATAATTATTGATTATTAACAGTTCTTTATCTATTTCCATCTGAATAAACTCAATCCGATGAAACTCAATTTCACTTAACAACATTTTATGGTGTTTATAAGCAAGCCTACGTATGTTTTTAAGATCCAACCAATCACGCTCGTAATCCATATTTACTCCAATCCAATAGTGCAAGTGTAGTGCGTTACATAAAAAATGCTAAATTAAACTTATTGGTTAATTCTTATTAAAACCCCATGAATGCAATTAAAATAACAACTAAAGTAATCACTACCGAGTAAATTATGGTCTTGGCAATTTTTACATCATGTAACATATTAAATAGATCCAGCTCTGCTACTTCAACAGCAGTGAAATCCTTATCAAGTAAATCATTGTTAATAGCTAATTCGTCAGATGAGTCAGTAACCTGCATTTGTTCATGATAGTGTGTTTCTAAATTTTTTATCGATTCTTTATCTAAGCCTTCACTTAATTTAACCAGATCCCTTTTAAACTCCAAATTAGTGTTAGAAAGATTATTATTAATATGGGCATTTCTTAGTCTTAATTTATGCTGCAATGCTAGTTCCTGCACTAATTTTTTATCTACTTCTGGCATGGAAATCCTTTAATACCCGTAATACTTATTACTAAACCTCACCACAATCGGCGTTCCGTCTTGCTCACAGGTAATACTAATTTTTAATTTTTCTTTATGATCATAGTAAGTAGCTAAATGGGTCATTCTGTCTCGCTCTTCTAAACTTTGCGAATTGACCGCAACAGCTTTTAACACTGCTATAGGGTCAAACGACTCAGTTTGGCTACATGGTGCTGTCTCCAGCAAGTAAATCTCAGAATAGCTAATAACACCGTCAGTGCTGTCATAGCGTGTTTTATATTGTGAGGTGGTCGTGATGATTGAACCGTTGGCATTTGGCGCAACCTTTAAAATATCACTTACGGCTTCTAATCTAAACGTAATAAGCCGATAAGGGCTAATGAAATTTTCTGGTGGTGGGGTAAGTTGTGTAGTCTGTGGATCTTCTTTCTTACTACACCCAATAATAATCGCACATATAGCAGCAGTTATATAAATTCGTTTCATAAATAACTCCTTATAAAATAAGCGTTAAAATCCGATCAATCCACTTTACGTGTCCGTTGCAATACACGTTCAACACGTCCAAGCACGCTAAAGCGCCCAGCGTTAATATCATCCGCATCTACAAAAAAACCTGAGTAGGCGCTGTTGTCACTCGTAATATTATAGCCTTTACTTTTAAAATCGTACTGAATACGCTTTACAAAAATCTCATCATCAAAGCGCAGTACACATACACCTTCACGGGCATCTGTAGGGTCATCAATTAGCGACACTAGCGTTAAATCACCATCATACAAAGTGTGCTCCATACTATCGCCACGCACTGGCACTACAGTCAGCTTTTTATTATGTAGGTTATTTTGTTGCAGCCAACGGGTAGAAAGCTCAAACCGTGCAATAGGGTGCTCGGCAATAACCAACGCACCGCCACCCGCACTGGCCGCTAAATCGTATTGCGGCACCGCCGTTAAATCAGCATGGCTGGTTTGCAGCGCTGTGCTTTGTGTTGGTGCTGCGGCAACTGGTAATGAATCACCACTAATACCAGTAATAATATAATTAGTGTCAAACCCTAAACCAGATAATAAAGCTAATTTATCAGATGGAATTGCAATTTGAGTCTCCCATCGACTGATCTGTTTTGATGACATCCCTAAAAAATCTGCAATTTCTTTTTGACTTAAATTCAGTCGGTTACGTTCTTTTTTAAATAATTCACAGACATTTATGTCTTGCAAGGGTTGATATGTAGACATATATGTCCTATTCTCACCACACATTAACAAAAACATACACTTTAAATCTCGCCAAAGAACCAAAAAGCGTATGTAAACCAAAAGGTACTCTACAATGAAACCCGAGCAAATAAAACAAGCACTTGAAGAAAAAGGCTATTCACTGTCAATTGTGGCAGCGGCACTTGGCCTAAACCTATCTCATGTAAGCAGTGTTGTTTACCAGCACACCACCTCTTATAAAGTGGCTGCCGCTATTGCCAAAATTATTGGCAAACCGGTAGACGCTATTTTCCCTGATGTACCTGCCTATACCAAAAATAAAGACACCCGCAGCCAAAAAGTACAAGCGCTGCGCGAGCTTTTATCGGCTGAGTAACAGCATCGGTAATAACGCATTTTAAATCAATGTAATTTTGTAAGAGATTTTTACCATGGAACAGTTAACAATGGCACAGCAAAAACAACTCACTAAAAGCATTCTCGATGCCGATATAGCGCCAGACTGCGATATATATCACCTGTTTATTCACAGTGTATGTTCAGCCATGAAGCGTTCAGGCTTTAGCCGCCCCGTAATAGCTGACCGCATGAACGACGCACTACACTCACAAAATAACGAGGTTGACCAAGCCAAACTAAATAAATGGCTAGCCCCCAGCCAAGCTCACTATATGCCCATGCATTTTTTACCTGCACTGTGTTACGCCGTGCGCTCAACTGAGCCTGCCAATATATTGCTCAAACCTATTTTGTTTAAAGCGGTTGACCAGCGCTCGCAACTATTGCAACAACATGCTGAGCTGCAAATGGAAATAGAAGAGCGCACCGCAATGCAGCGCTATATAGCTGAGTCGCTACTGACAAACGACGATAATCAAGAATGACGTCACCATTACACCACCCGCTATAAAACCCAACTAAGGCTAACGAATAATGACTATCAAAGACCAAGAACCGTCTGAAATTCAGGAAACTGACCATAAAGACGACACAAATATTGATATTAACAATGCAAATTTTAAGGCACTAGCTAAGTCATTGGGTGTTGATTTAACTATGAGCATTGATGAGCTATGGCAAGAGGTAGCAAAACTTGAGCAACAAGCTGAGCAAAACCAATTACACCTTGCAGTAGCGCAGCGCCACGCTATAAAACTAGGAGGTGGCCATGAGCACTAATTTAGTCGATGTAGTAGGTAAAGAAAACGCCAACGAAATTGAACACCAGCTACAAAAACTTAAAACACCACTCAACATAGTGATGCCACAAAGCGTAGCCGAATGCATGGACCGCGTAGTGTTTTTAGCCAACCGCCAATTTACCGATGCCGCAGAGGCAGGCTTTATTTTGCTTAATGTTAAAGAACAGGTTTCTCATGGTGAATTCTTAGCTTTATTAGAAGAACGAGGCATTCACAAACGTACTGCACAGCGCTCAATAGCTATTTCTAAAATGCTCTCAGCTTTACCAAAAGGCAAAAGCGACAAATTGTCGCTTTTGAATATGAGCCAACACCAACTTAGCGAGCTGACCAAAGTACCGCTTGAGTCTATTGCCCAGTTGGATGATGACGACCTTGATGTACTGGCCGAAACCAGCGGCAAAGAAATTCGCGCTCAAGTACAAAAGCTAACTGAGCGAACGCAAGAGCTTGAAGAAAGCACAGCCTCGCTAATTAACGCCCTTGAAACTGAGCGTTTAACCAAGGCCCCTAAACAAATGTACGAGCTACCTATGCTAGTTGCACAGGTGCGACAAAAATCGTTTGCACATAATGCCGTTGTTAACGAGTCGCTCGAAGAGTTTATAGCCATGACCGAGCAGCTTTGTAACGCCCGTGACCTTGACCTAAACCACCGCATAGGTGCGGCACAAACCACCTGGCATTTATGGTTAGGCATACAACAGCGTATTACCCACATGCTCAACCGTTTAAGCGGCGAGTTTGGCCCCGAGCATTTAGCCGGCGCTGAGCGCATACCGCAATTTGCAGAAGACGAATGGCAAGACGCCCAAGCAAACCGTGAATACATGCTCGCCATGTTTAACGACCGAATTAAAACCCGCGAGTAGGAGAGAGCAATGCATCCTGCAGTACAAAAATACAATAAGTTGCCAAGCACAGGCTTGGAACTAAGTTGGCAAAATGCCAGCGAAACAGCCCGTAAAAAAGCCCAAAGTAGGGCGGTAATAGTACGCCATTTATTAACGCAAGAGTGCGGCATACCTAAAGCGTTTGAAGCGCTTGTAACCGCGTACCGCGCAAATACAGCAATGGCCACACTTGCAACCGCTATTGATGCACTGGGTAAGTTACCAGGGCGCGCAACCATTTATAACTGGTGCAATGCCTACAAAGACAACGGCATTAACAGCTTATTGCCAAACCATAAAGGCAAAGCTCAAACACAATATAGCTGGCTTGCCCGCTGCTTAGAGCTTTACCACAGCCCTAATAGCCCAAGCTTTGCACAAGTGAGCGACCAACTAAATAAAGAGGGTTATAAAGCCGAGCATCATCAAGTGCGCCGTTTTATAAATGCACTGCCGCACGAGCTTGGCCCACAAAGCCCGTATCGTATGGGTGCAAAACTGTACCGTGAAAAACATAAAGATCATTTGTTGCGCTCTACTAATAATATTAAGCCAGGCGTTATGTATAACGGCGATGGCCACACGCTCGACGTATACCTAGCGCACCCTAAAACGGGTAAGCCTTACCGTGCTGAGTTAACCGCGTTTCAAGACGTAGCAAGCCGCTGCATTGTGGGCTGGGAACTTGGCTATGCCGAAAGCACACTTGATACGCTAGCAGCAATAAGCCGCGCTATTAAAGTGCATAACAACGTGCCTGCCATGTTTTACCTAGATAACGGCTCAGGCTACAAAAACAAACTCATGAACGACGATACAACTGGCTTTTATGCACAGTTTGAAATAGACGTTATTTTTGCCATACCAGGCAATGCCCGTGTTAAGTGGATAGAGCGGTTCTTTTTACACATGGAAGACCGCGTTGGTAAACGCTTTAGCACCTATTGCGGGCGCGACCACGACGATCGCCATAAGCAACTGGTACTTAAAGAGGCTAAACAAGGCAAACGCAAACTGCCTACTGTAGACGAATGGATAGCTGAGTTTAAAGCGTTTTTAAACGACTACCACAACAGTGAGCACCCTGAAGTTAAGGGCAAAACACGCCAGCAAGTATGGAACGAAAACGTAGAGCGCGTGCCCCCAGTAGAGGGCGACTTTGTAATGCTACCGCGCGAAACCGTCAACATTCGTCGTGGCCGTTTTCGCTTGCACCAACGTGATTACAGTGCCGACTTTTTACACCAGTTTAATGGCCAAGAGCTTGTTGCCGCCTACGACCTACACGACGACAGCTACACCAAGCTTTATAAGCTAAACGGTGAGTTTTTAATGTTCGCTAACTTAAAAACTAAATCGCATGCAGTGCCTACGTCACGTATTGAGCAAGCCGAAAGCAAACGCCGTACAGGCCGCTTAAAACGCATCGACACCAAGCGCCGTGAAATCGAGGCCCAAGAAACCCAAGACCGCATTATTGATGTTGAGTCTGTAACTAAGTTTGCTGCACCTATTAAGGGGATTGAGGCACAACAAGCACCCGTAAACATTTTTGATTTTGATGTAACGCCAACACAGCCGCAGCACGAAATCGACCTAAACGAATTACTTGATCAACCCAATTTACGCAAGGAAACAACTTATGAGCTATAGCCAACCTCACCCATACACAGCCGAGCAAACGCACCGTGTTGAGTTAATTAACCAAGAGTTAAGCACCACAGGCATGACCATTGAGGAGCTAAACTGTGGTTTTGCCCTGCAATCAGTTAAAGAAGTACTGGCAAATAAATGCACCATTAACCCTGAAAAAGTCATTGTGGCTATGTGGCATAAGCTATTTGGTGAAGCCGCTATTACCGACATTGAAAAACGTAATGGCTTTAATAAGTCGTACAACAAAGCCGATCGTGAACTGGCAGCGCGTATTTGCTTGCGTTTGCAATCACCCGAAATACGCGACCAAAACATTACTAGCGCCAGTATTGCTGTGAGCATGGGTAAAAGCCCTGCATCAATAAGCCAACTCATTAACGGTAAATACAACGCCAAGCCTACTAAGCACTTGCATGACATTTGGGCGCTTATTTGCCCTGCAGAGGTAGAGCAAGTTAAAACAATTAACGAGCAACCAGAACGCAAACAAATCAGTATTGTGTACGGTGATGTGCGGTTTATTCCTACCAGTACATCTAAACTTATTGCTATGGCCTGCGACCAAGCTCGCCAACGTAAACGCTTTAGTGTATTTGCAGGCCAAGCAGGGCTGGGTAAAACCAAAGGTATTGCGGAGTATTGCCGCCACAACAAAGAAGCCATTTTAATTGCCGGCAGTGAGCAAACCAGCAGCACCCAAGTGCTTGAGCAACTAACGTTAGCCCTGGGCTTATCGCGCTGCCCAAGCGCGTATAAAAACATGCAAAAAATTATTCAAGCACTGCGCGATACCGACCGCCTAATAATTTTAGACGAAGCCGACAAATGCAAACCAAACTCGCTCGACCCACTGCGCACCATAAGCGACCAAGCCATTGTAGGCGTAACCTTGGTTGGCAACATTCAACTAGTAGACAAACTGCAAACCCAAGAGCGCTACGAACTCATTGCAAGCCGCGTGTGCTTTTGGCCTAAACCTATCGGCCAAATAACCGTTGAAGACATTCGCACCCTGTTTTTAGAGCTAACCGAGGGCACCGTAAAACTCGCCCAAGACGATGCAAAATGGTGGCAATGGCTGCACAAACGCGTTGAAGGTAACGCCCGTGAGCTGGTTGAAAACCTGCTACCGCACTTGCTTAACCACACCAACAAAAACCCAGACACCGCCGTAGACAAGCTGTTAGTTAATGGCATTTTTTCATCAGTACTTAATAAACCAGCGGTTTAAACGCCGTTTAAACATAATTTAAATAAGGATTTAATCATGGCATTTTCAATAAAATTAAACACATCACGTTACACAGCGCATTTAGCATTTAGCTCGTTGGTTACAAACGCATTAATGCTTAGCCTACTTGCTAAAAAAGACCCACAAGGCGAGCTCATAGATAAATGCGATGGCAACATTAAAGCGGCCTTTGCAACCATTGCTGCCGACAAGTTATTTAGTATTCACCATGTGCATGAAATTAACTCTCATGCCCACACAGCAAGACGTTTTAATAATATCTATCGTGATTTTCCGCTGGTTTATACCAGCGGCATGAAAGACTGGGGCATTAAAATTATTGGCATAGGCCAAGCGCCACACTTTGAAATTGCAGCCCTGGAGGACATAGCGTGAGCAACTTGATCCAGCAAATCAAAATTGCACAAAAGGCGGCTGGTATCGACCAAGATACCCACCAACTTAATGTGTCGTACATTTGCGATGGCCGTGTTAATACCTGCACAGGTTTAACCAAGCTTGAGCAACAGCAACTGCTTGCACGTTACCGTGCTATGAACCCAAATGCTGGTAAAACACAGTTACCCGCACAACTAAAAATGATTTACAGCCTGTGGGGCCAATTGAGCCGCGCAGGTGCGGTAAACATTGATTCAAAACAGGCCTGCGATGCGTTTTGTGAAAAACACTTACAAGGCAAAAAGCTAAGCCAAAGCGCCCAGCAATGGCCGCATATTATTGAAGTACTTAAGCAATGGCTTGCACGCCATAAAGCAAAGCAGGGGGTGTAAATGGCTAATTACCAAGAGTACCAAAACTTTACTATTAACCCGCGTAAGGCCGCTTATACAGAGGAAAAACGCTACCGTAATGTAAAAAAAAAGACAAGCAAAAATGCCGTGTTCGCCGTGATGTAGAAGCCTATCAAGAGCAACGCCGAATAGATCGCGAACATGACTTAGATTATTTATTTGAGGAGCAATCATGAGCGAATCAAGCATAGATTTACGGGCATTACCCCACGGCCTACGTCGCATTGTTAAACACTTAGGGGTTGAACAAACCATTGCCGTACTTACCGAGCAACAAGGGCAAATGTTTTATATTCCTGAAAAGCCAACCGAGAATCACGAAGTAGTAAAGGTATTTGGTAAAGCCTTCGTGCAAGAGCTAATAAATGCCAATGTAGGCTCAAGCTACCAAATACCCATGTTGCACAAAGTGCTTATGCAAATTCGTAATCAACAAATTTGTGAGGCGCTAGACACCAAAACCTGCAACATTCAGCAGCTGGTTAAGCGTTTTAAAATAACCCGCCAGCAAGTAAGCAGTATTTACAGTGCATACCAAGACGAACGGGCGCACGAGACACAGCTTAACTTGTTATGAAAAATAACAATTTTGTACTGCTCACTGCGTTACAACTTAGCGGCGGCGTTAAACCTAAGCAGTGGCAGTACAAATATGGTTTAAACCTCTTAGCCCGTTACATCAACCAACGTAAAACTATGGGGTTAAATGTAACGGGTTTAATGGATGAGTATAGGGATGCGTTTAGAGAGATTAATAGTTAAGTCTTTTCAATAACAATTGGAACTAATTCCTCAAACAATTCGTTAATTTCATCTATTTCAGCATCTACTTCTTCACCTGAGCCACTATAAAAAACAACACAACCGTAAGCTTCTGACTCAAAAGCTTCAATTTTCTTTCCTCGCCATACACCTTTGGCGTAAGGTTCATTAGGTAAATAATTAGGGTTATTCTTATGAACACATGAATTATTCATAGCTTTTTCTCACACTCACTTAAAAACAATATATTTGATGCTGTTAGATGGAGTGTATAACTTACAAGTTCAGGTGAAACATTCTTTACTTCTGCTCCTTGTCCGTGACCACTTTCTTTATTTCTGATGGTAGGCACGCCGCTTGATAATAATCCGAGAAATTGATTGAACTGTTCTTGCATATAACTAGGTACTAAACCGTTTGTTAAACAAATATTCAGCAATTTTTTTGCTGTGTTATTTTCTGAGTGATCCCAATCATGCTTTTTACAAATTGCTTTTAAAGTACTTTCAAAAGCTTTTAGACATTCATTTAAAGACTCTTTGTATTTTTTATGTCTGTAATGAGAGTGTGCTGATAAAAACTCTTGCTTTGCACCTTCTAGAAATTTACTAACCTGAAGTACATTTAATGTAGGTTTGACTACTTCAGAATGCAAAAATTGAGAGTCTATTCTAATAATCTCACCATCACTAAATTCATATCCTACACCATGTTCTTTAAATCGAATATTTAGTTCATCGATTGCACTTTGTGGCGATTGAGTTGTGCCTTGCTCTCTTTCAAAGCGGTAATAGTTTTCCCTTACGCTTGTATCAATTAGACGAAAAGTTAACTCAATAATGTCTAAACATTTTTCAACATCATTTTCATCGAAAAAATATTCATAAACCGCCTCAAAAATAGCTTTATCATGTATATTTGATAGTGAAAATTGACCGTACTCCTTACTCAATTTTTTATTAACTTCATGATAAACACTATCAGATAAGCTAGTGTTGTAACCACCACCAGTTATAGTACCAACTGTGTCTTTAATTATGTGTATAATTTGAACCTTTAAGACTTCAGGTATAGTTTCGTATTGGTATACATCAGGAATTTCACCTCGTAATGCTTTTTGCCTTTTAGAAAATATGTTTAATATACTCATCTGATTTCCCATTGATTTTTTATTAATTAATCAATATTACTTTAGAAAGAGTAAGAGTTCTATTGCAAAAAACATTGTATTCGTTCTAACCTAGTATATTGCCTGAATATCCCACGCTGAAAACTACTTTACAGCGGAATCTCCCCAAATAAATTGATTTACTACCAGCATGACAAATACAGTGCATGCGCCATTTATTGAGTTATTAGCTCAACAAATTATTAAGGCCAGTTCTAAAGCCGAGCAAATTGCGATTTCTCGCCGTTGCCCGTTAAAAGACCTGCCCGCATTGCGTACCCGCGTGAAAGAGCTGCTAAACCCAGCGAATAAAAAGCCGGTGCGTAATACCCGCTTACCTGCCTGTTACGTCCTAGTAAAACAACGTTTAACCAACAAAATAAGGACTCAACAGCATGGCTCTTAAACAAAGAGTGGCCGTTCCTACTGCCCCAAGTTTTATATTTCAAGAGTTGGTACCTAAAGCCACGTTTGAACTATTTAACGATACCCCATTATTTTTAATTCATTTATTTGATGACCGCGCATTGCGCATGCTGCAAAAACTACGCGACACGTTTGGCCCATGCACCGTAAACAACTGGTATTTTGGCGGCGCAAATCAATACCGTGGCTACCGCCCACTTGATTGCACCATAGGTGCTAAACGCAGCCAACATAAGCTAGGCAAAGCATTCGACTGCAGCTTTAAAAACTACACTGCTCAACAAGTACGTGACTACGTATTAGCCCACCCGCAAGAATTCCCGTATATCACCGCCATTGAAGGGCAAGTGAGCTGGTTTCATTTTGATGTGCGCACGCCTACCTGGACGGGCATTAAAGTATTTAACCCGTAAGGAACACCCATGAATCAAGAGCAAGAAAACTTACTTTTTCAGGCCATTGGTGAAATACAGGGCAGTCAAGCCGCTATTTTAAATGACCTAAAAGATATAAAAGCCGATATTCATCAAAGCATTGAAAAAAGCGAAGCGCGTCAAAAAGAAATAACCGATGGCTTAAAGCTTGATATAGAAAAAAGTGAAAAACGCCAAATTGCAGCCATTAATAAGCAAGATGACCGCTTAAGCAAAGTTGAAGAAAAGCTAACAAACCAACGCGTTAAAGTAGCTGCCATGGGTGGCACTGCGGGTTTGGCTGTGTCGCTTATTGCCTATGCTGTAAAAAATGGGATGGCGGGCTAATGGCACACCCAGCTGAAAAGAAAAACGCCGTACGCCACAGCTATGTAACCGAGCTGCTTGCGTTAAGTGTTGCCGCTATTAAGCACAGTGTGGCCGATGGCACCGCACGACGCTGGAAAATGGAAGCTAAAGACAATGGTGACGATTGGGACTTAGCCCGTGCAGCAAGCCGCCGTAGCGAAGGCACAGCAGGGGTGTTTACCACCGACTTTATTGAAGAGTTTACCATTCAAGTAAACGAAACTTTTGAGCTTTTAAAATCAGCCGAAGGCGCAGCACTGCCACTTGACCAACGCACCAAAATATTGAGCTCACTTACCGATATGATGAGCAAGGTAATGAAAGTGTCGGGCGGTAATAAAAAGCTTGAAAAGCGCACCATTGCCACCGAAGTACTTAAAATTTTGGCTAAGTTTGTGTCAACCAAATACCCTGACTTTGCGCCCGAATTTGTTGAAATACTCACCGCGTTTGGTCCTAAGCTCGATACGGAGTTAGACGACTAATGGCCGATATGAATTCACGCGAGTTTTTAGCTGAAATAGAACAAATAACCGGTTCACTACGCCGCGATATTGAAGCAAAAGAACGCAACATAGACCCAAGCCCCGCTGCAATAAAATCACGCCGAAAACGTGTACTTGGCGGCGATTTTGAGTTTTTTGTATATACGTATTTTCCGCATCATATGTGGCTTGACGACGATCAAACAGCCTCTGAATTCCAAAGCTATTTTATGAACTGGTTTCCCGAAGCACTCAAGCTTAAAAATGGCTGGAAAAACTGGTTTGTAGCCCCGCGTGGTGAGGGCAAAAGTACCCTTGGGGTAAAAATTGCCCCTGTGTATGTAGCGGTGTTAGCGCTATTGCAAGACCCTGAAATTTGCCAAGACCTGGGCCTTGAAAAAATAAAGCAATTTATTGATTTTGTAATTTTGTTTGGCGCTGAAACAAAAATGCCAACCAAAACACTCGAGGTAGTTAAAACCGAGTTGCTTAACAATAATAATCTTGCGTTAGACTTTCCCGAAGTGTGCCAAAAATCCCCTGTATGGAAGTTAGGCGAGTTTGTAACAGCGCAAGGCGTACGCTTTGAAAGCCGTGGTGCTGAGCAGTCAGTACGCGGTACGTTCCATGGTGCCAGCCGCCCTAAGCTACTGCTATCCGATGACATTATCACCGATGCCGAGGCTAAATCGCCCACAGAGCGAGATAACCGTTGGCGCTTTTTAGAAGCAGCCGTGCAATACCTTGGCCCACCCGATGGCACCGTTAAATTTTTAGGTGTAAATACCGTATTAAATAACGATGACCCAATAAGCCGCGCCGAAGAGGCTCCAGGGCATATTGTTCACCGCTTTAAAGCCATTAAACAAATGCCTGAACGCATGGATTTATGGGAAGAGTGCCGCGATTTAATGGTACATGACGACAAACGCTTTGAAAAACGTGCTGCCGCAAAGGGTGAGGCTGTTTCAACTGAGCAAAAACCCTCGTTTAAATTTTGGTTAAAGCGTAAAAAGCAAATGCTTAAAGGTGCCCAAACCAGTTGGCCAAGTGTACGTACACTCTACGATTTAATGTGTATGTGGGCGGCTAATAAACGTGAGTTTAACCGCGAAATGCAAGGCATTGCCAAAAGTGACGAAGAAGCCATATTTTACCAGTTTGATTTTTGGGTAGACCGCTTAAACGAATGGATACCTTATGGCGCTTGTGACCCAAGTATGGGCAAAACAGAAAAAGCGGACCCCAGCGCTATATTAGTGGGTTTTTATTCCCAAGATTTACAAAAGCTGCACGTTGAATACGAAAGCCGCAAAGTACGTGGTACTAGCCGTTTACTTAACGACTTAATTCGTGCTCAAAAAGAATATAACTGCCGCGTATGGGGCTTTGAAAATAACAATGCCTTTGATTTTATGCGTAGCCAATTTATTACTACAGGCTTAGAGCAAGGTATAGCACTGCCTTTACGTGGTGTTACTGCAACCATATCTGCAGAAGAACGTATAGGCTCACTTGAAACTTATGTAACCAATACGCCGGCACAAATTGCCTTTCATTCACGGTGTCGCTTACTGCTCGACGAGCTTGAAAACTGGCCCGAAAAGCAAACAACCCATCACTACGATTTAAGTTGTGCCCTGGCTATTTTATGGATGATAGCCAGCACAGGGGCAGGCGGCGTTCCTCGTGTAAATAGCCGTAAAGTGACAAAACAAATAAGGGGCTATCATGTTTAAAAGCAAGCCACGTATTACATCAAAAGCATACGCTGCGCTTAGCCGTATGTTTGACCAAAACCGCTTAGACCCTAGCCTAACAGCGCTTATTACTGAGCTACCAAACCCTGATCCAATCTTGCGCCGTGCGGGTAAAAACACCGCTATTTATGAAGAAATAGCCCGTGATGCTCACGTTATTGGAGAGTTGCGCTCACTGCGCAGTGGCTTATTCAGCTTTAATACTGAGCTTGTGCCAGGCGGTGACGACGCAGCCAGTTTAAAAAGTTATGAGTTAGCTAAAGCCTTTTTTGCCCGTAAACCATGCCCACATACCGAATGGGCCGATATGGACTGGCACAATTACAGCGCCATTTTAAACGGTTTTAGTGTTACCCACCTTGGCAAGTACATTAAAAACAAAGACCATTGGCAACCCGAATACGTAGAAACATGGCGTAACAGCCGCTTTGCGTTTAATAGTGATCACGAGCTATTAGTAAAAACCAGTGAAAACCCACAGGGCGAAATAGTCGATTCTCGTCGTTGGTCGTGTGTTCGCCATATGCCAAGTGCCGAAAACCCGTATGGTATTGCATTATTAAGTAGTTGTTTTTGGCCATGGACGTTTAAGCATGGCGGCTTTAAGTTTTTTGTACAGCTATGCGAGCGCTTTGGTATTCCATTTCCTGTGGGTAAATACCCAATAGGCAGTAAAGATAAAGACATAAATAACTTACTTGATGGGTTAGCTAAGCTTGTTCAAGACGGCATAGCCGCCATACCCGATGACACCAGCATTGAAATCATCGAAAGCAAGCTATCTGGCGAGCCAGTGCCCGAGCGCTTGGTTAACTTTTGTAATGCTGAAATAAGCAAAGCTTTAACCAGTCAAACCTTAGCAACAGAGCAAAAAAATGGTGGTGCACGTGCGGCCAGCGAAACTCACGCAAAACGTGCAGGTGATAATCAACGCTCAGACAGGGCGCTTGTAGCGTCATACCGCAATCAGCTTTTAAATTCGCTTCATACAGTAAATTTTGATGGTGGCGAACCGCCAAAATTCATCTTTAAAGACAAACGCGAAATTAACACCGACACCGTAACCCGCGTGCGCGAAACAGCGCGTATTGTCCCAGTTGGTGAAGACTGGGCTTATCAAGAGCTCGGTGTACCTAAACCAAAAGACGGCGAAGCAATACTTGATGTGCCCGACGAAGGCCATGGCATTGCAACACCTGCTAAAACCGAGTTTGCCAAAAAGCCAACTGAAAGCGTAGAGCTTACCAACGAGTTAGATGTGTTTGATCACGCAACAGACGACACCATTAAACAGCTTTTTAATTTTGCTCAGGCATCAAAAGACCTGGATGAACTTAAACAAAAAATCACCTCACAATTCCCTGATATTTCAGACTCTACATTGGTTCAAGTAGCCCAATCAGCAATGGAGTATGAGTTTATGGCAGGCATGAACGAGGCTAATTCTAAAACTGTGGAGATAGACAATGAATAATGTTCCTGACGGGTATTTAAAAGACGGCAAAGGCAATTTAGTCGCCATTGCTAACATCAAACAAACCGATTTAATCAAAGACGAGTTTGTTAAAAAAGCCATTGATAAAGCGATTGAAATGCAAGAAGCACTGGCAGAGTTTAAACAAAGTTTAATGGCTGAGGCCGACGATTTTATAGAGCTATTAGCTCAAGAACATGGCGTTAACTTAGGCGGTAAAAAAGGCAATGTGATGTTACGCACCTTTGACAGCCAATTAAAAGTAACCCTTCAAACCCAAGAGCGCATAGAGCTTGGCCCAGAGCTTACTCTTGCTAAACAATTGATTGATCAATGCCTGGACGAATGGACCGAAGGCGGCAATCAAAACATTAAGGCTATTGTTAGCAAAACGTTCAATACCGATAAGCAAGGCTCGCTTAATCCGCAACGCATTTTAGCCCTGCGTAAACTCGAAATTACTGACGATTCAGGCAAATGGGCTAAAGCTATGAACATTATTGCGGAATCCGTTGGCGTGGTTGATTCAACCCGCTTCATCCGCTTTTACAAGCAAGATGATAACGGCATTGAGCAAGCAATTTCACTCGATATAGCAAAGCTGTAGCGGGGCGCTTATGGCCATTACAAAAGAGCAGTGGACAGAGATAGAAAAGCACTTAGCTGGGCTTTTTAGCTCCGTTATTTTCAAATATGGTGAGTTTGAAATAACCGTGACACGCGGGCGCGTATCTGAGTCTAAAACAAGCTTAGTGGTTTACGTAGACGGTGTAATTAAAGGCGGCTGGTACTCTAAAGACAACGAGCGCCCTGCATGTATTCCTGATGTTTGGCGTAAACGAACCCGTGCAAAATATACGACTAAATCAATTAAAAGTTTTGAAAAAATATGGGGTAAGCGCCGTGCAAAAAAAGAAATGCCAGAGCTTTATGAAGTAACTCAATACCACACATGCGATTTTACAACTGCTAAAAGCCTCGTCCGTCAGTATAAAAAGCTTGAAGATTTAGAGCTTATTAAAATTGGCGGCAAATCTTACTATGACTATATAAAGGTATAACTATGGACCCAATTACAATAGCACTTGGCCTTGCAAAGCTTACTGGTTTGGATAAAAAAATAGGCAGTTGGATAGGGGGCGACAATGGATCAAAGGTCGCGTCTAAAGTTGTTGATATGGCACAAACACTCACTAATGGCGGTTCACCACAAGAGGCTATGAACCGTATTCAGCAATCGAGTGCATTACAACAAGAGCTCAGGCAAACCATATTAAACCGTGAAAAAGAGCTTGATGATTTAGCGTTTAAAAACACCCAAAGCGCCCGCAACATGCAAATACAGGCACTTAATCAAGATGATAAGTTTTCTAAGCGCTTCATTTATTATTATGCGTGGTTTTGGTCGGTTGCAACGGTTATATACATAGGCTGTATAACGTTTTTAACCATTCCTGATACCGCCACACGCTTTGCAGACACCATTTTGGGCTTTATTTTAGGCACCGTTGTGGCGTCAATATTGAATTTCTTCTTTGGTAATAGCCGTGATAATTCACGAAGAAATGAAATTCAGGACATTCAACAGTCACTAAAAGAGCAATAATATGGCCTTACCAGCTCCACAATATGGCGACCTTGTTAAGTTCAAGGAAGCCATTTCTCATTTCAAAGACAAAATTAAGCTAACCAGTGAATCATATAAAGATTTACAAGGCTTAATTCACGCCAAGGCATTTACTGTTGCTGGTGCAACTCAAATCGAGATCATTAACGAGCTATATAAAGCAGTAGATAAAGCGATTAGTGATGGCGAAACTATATCGGACTTTAGAAAACGCTTTGACAAAATAGTGGGTGATCACGGTTGGTCATACAATGGCAAGCGGGGCTGGCGTTCAAAAGTAATTTATCAAAACAATAAAAACACCGCACGTGCAGCTGGCCGTTGGCAACAACAAGAACGTATAAAACAGCGCAGACCTTATTTATTATACTTAACTGCTGGTGATAGCCGCGTAAGACCTGAACACGGTAAGTGGAATTATATTTTATTGCCTGTGGATCATCCTTTTTGGGATACACATTATCCACCGAATGGTTATAACTGCAGGTGTAAAGTGGTGTCACTTAATGCGCGCGATATAGCAAATATGGGCTTAACAGTTACCAAGCCTGAAAAAGTAGATAAGTTTATGGAGTCATTTAATGTTGTTGATCCATCAACAGGTGAAGAGCTAAGTAAGTTACCAGGCATTGATTTAGGTTGGGATTATAATCCAGGGAAAGCATGGTTAGGTGCAGACATTGCAGCGGGTAAGTCAGTTATAAATCTGTCAAAGGATTTACAACAGCTGGCAGTACCACAATTTAACGAGGCAGTTTTAAAATCTAAGCAGTACTATATAAAGCAGGTAAACTTACAAGCAGCAAAGTTGGCACTTAAAAAGTCGGGAGCCGATGGCCAGCAATTTACGCTAGGGCACTTGCCTGTAAATTTACTAAACGAGTTATCACGTAAAAACGCACCTATATATAGTAGCACTGTTACATTGAGCAGTGCTCAAATTGAAAAGCTCTTAACTGGCCAATTAGCAATTGAACAAATACACGAACTAATGAACGCTGTTCAAAATCCAAATACGTTTGCTTATATAGGCAACCAAGTAAAAATATCGTACCAAGGTTTTATGATCACAATAGAGCTAGGACCGCAGTTCAATACAATTATAGCTGCCGAAAAACTTTAAATATCGGCAGCTCAAAATATTTAAACAGCGTTTAAAAGGCGTTTAAAGTGTATTTAAAGGAAAGTTAAACGATCAGAAATGATCTAATTCTAAACGTATAATGAGCAGGAATGATTGGGTAATGAGTCAGTTTGAACAGGTTTCGTCTAAAACCAAGCGTAATTCAAATTTAACTAATTTTCCGCTCAGGATTAGCTAACCCCAGTAATAATGGGCTTTTCCAAAAGACGAGGGCGAAAATCCTCACATCATCATTATTCTAGAAATGAACAACCCCTTACACTAAAATACCGTGTTTATAAGTGACCTAATTGCCGATAGTTAGTTTGATAAAGTACATTCTTACCTTATTTAACATAATATAAATTATAGGTAGTGGTATTTAAGTGCATGTGCGGCGCTCTATTTTAATAACTTCAAGCTTACTAAGTCCAATACTAGACGGTATCGGACATTAAGTGCATTTAAACGACTATTACGGTAATTCATAGTTATCACCTTGAGGTTCCTTAATGCTTGGCTTAATATTAAACCACAAGCCGTAAAAAATGTTGAAGTATTCATATGGAATTTGTACGCCCACTCGAACCAATTTTAATTATTGATGATGTTAAACAAATCCGTGCTGACTTAAGCCAAGTGCTAGCCGGCTTAGGTTTTGATGACATTATTGAGTGTGATAATTTTGATTGTGCTAAACCCTTACTTAGCGAAAAATCACCCAACGTTATATTTTTAGATGTTGATTTACCTGATTCTGAAAGCATCGAAATTTTAGAGTCGATCAATAATGAGCACCCATATGCTCATGTGGTTATGTGCTCAGGCCATAATAGTTTTGAGACCGTACAAAATACTTGGGAACTTGGCGCAAAAGAATTTATAGCCAAGCCTTTCAACGCGCAAAAAGTTGATGCCGTAATGAAACGTTTAGAACTGATAGATTAAAGGACATTATGCAGCACCTAGTTACCACTATTATTGATGACCTATCTACCGTTATATTTGGCAAGCAACAACAAATAAAATTAGCATTAACCTGTTTGTTTAGTGAAGGTCATTTACTAATTGAAGACTTACCAGGTATGGGTAAAACCACTTTATCGCATGCATTAGCTGCTGTTTTGGGTTTGTCGTATCAGCGTATTCAATTTACTAGCGATTTATTACCCGCTGATATTATTGGTACCAATATTTTTAATAATAAAGAACACAGTTTTTCATTTCATAAAGGCCCAATTTTTAGCCAAGTAGTACTTGCTGATGAAATAAATCGTGCGGGTCCTAAAACCCAAAGTGCGTTATTAGAAGCCATGGAAGAACAACAAGTGACCGTAGATGGAGAAAAGTACCCGCTCCCTACTCCGTTTTTTGTTATTGCTACTCAAAACCCTTTATATCAAGCAGGGACTTATCCGCTGCCAGAATCGCAATTAGATCGTTTTTTAATGCGTATAAGCTTAGGCTTTCCACCTAAAAACGCTGAAAAAAGGTTACTATTAAACAATCAAAAGCGCGATTACTCCCAATTACCACAGCGAATTAACCAGCAACAACTTAAACAAATACAAGAATCTATAGCTAATATTACGCTAAGCGCTGCGGTTATTGATTATATAATTGAATTAGTGACTTACACACGTGAGGCTCAATCGTTAGCTGCTTCGCTTTCACCAAGAGCCAGTATGGCGCTGGCAAAATCTGCAAGGGCATGGGCCTATATTGAAGGTCGAGACTTTGTTCTACCTGAAGATGTACAAGCGGTTTTTTCTAGTGTGTGCCAGCATCGATTAGGTTTGCATAGTGAGTCTGGCAACAACCAAATTGCAGACATTTTAAAACATGTTTTAGTGCCCGTTTAGATCAATGGGTATTTTAAAATTAAAACGCCCTACTTTTATTCATGCTATAAAAAGTACAATTTTAACGACCTTATTAAAAAATAATCACAAAAAAAACAGCATCACTTTAACGCATAATACTATTTATGTTTTGCCTTCCACACTGGGTGTATATTTTACGATTGTTGCACTATTAAATTTTGTAATGGGAATTAATTATCAAAATAATTTAATACTGTTTATGGCGTATTTAATGTTTGTGATTATTATTTTTGCCTTGTTGTTAGGTTATAGCAACGCAAAAGACTTAACTGTCAGCTTTAAAAATACTATTGAGAATTTTGCGCCACAGCCACCTCAATTAGTGTGGCAAATAAAATCAAACGACACATGTCAGTCGATCACCTTAAGTTATCCCAATAATTTTGAACACACCTGCTATATAGAGAGTGTTAAAGCCGATACCATACAATGCCAGTTACCATTGCCTTATTTAAAGCGCGGTCGCTATTTACTAAAGCCAATAAAAATTGCCAGTAATTATCCATTTGGTTTGGTGAGTGTATGGAGCTATATTCAACCAGATCATACCGTTTATGTTTACCCTTCAATTATTAAAACACCAAATCAAAAACAATTAAGCCAAATGACTGCTAATGATGATGAAGGAGCTGAAAAACATCTAGGCGATGATGAGTTTGACAGTCTAATCAATCACTTACCAGAAATGGGGTTGCAGCGAGTTTCGTGGAAACACTACGCAAAAACTCAGCAATTATTAGTAAAACAATTTAGTGATTTTAAATCTGCCGATACACAATTTGACTTTAATTTAATGACAGGCGATACCGAGCAACGCTTAGGGCAATTGTGTTACCTAGTATGCCAAGCGTTTGAAAGCGACATTAATTACTCGATGAAATTGCCCAATAAATCCATAGAAAATGGATCAGGTAAGCTTCATCTGCAACGCTGCTTACAAGCCTTAAGTAATGTAGGCGCTGATTATGAATGAGATAAAAAATCAACGCGTTATAAATTTTTCTCTGTCATTTATTTACTTAGGTTTAGTGAGCTTTTTTATAGAACACTTGCCCCTACCCTTTATTATTATGCTTAGCGTGTTATGTGGTTGGAATATTTATTTAACTCTTAAACACAAACAAAAGCCCAATGCGTGGTTAGCAAACGGACTCGCTGTAGTAGCATTAATTATTATGCTAAGCAGTATTGGCTTTAAAGATACTGTGGTGCTGTTTGTTGCCATGCTTTTGCTGTCATGCGTTTTTAAATTACTACAGGCAAAAACAAAGCAGCATTATCAATTGATCATCACCCTCACATTCTTCTCACTTTCAGCAGTGTATTTGTTTAGCCAAACTATTTTTACCACTTTAATTATTAGTACACTGTATATTTTAAATTTTGCTGTACTTGGGTTACTTGAATCTAGTCATAGTTTAAAACTGTCATCAAAACAAAGTGCTAAAATAATATTTCTGGCTTTTCCTTTGGCAGTTGTACTCTTAATATTTTTACCAAAACTCCCTGCATTTTGGCAATTACCTGGGCCAAAAATGGCGCAAACAGGCCTATCTGAACAAGTAGACCCATTTGATATTGCAAAGTTATCAAACTCCGATGAATTGGTTTTTAGAGCGAAGTTTGATAATAATTCAACCACGCCCCCTTATTACTGGCGCGCTATTGTACATGATGAATTTGACGGTAAAGCTTGGAAAACATCTTCATTTTTAAAGCAAGCAATGATGTTACCAAGCCAAAATAGCAGCAATGGAAATACCACCCAATACTCAATAATTGCTGAGCCAGCAATGGCTGATTGGTTATATGGGCTTGGCTATGCCAATAGTAGCAATGAAAATGTAGTTTCCAACTCAGTGGGCTTGCTGCGTAAAAAACAATATAAATCCAAAGTGTTACAATATTCTGTTAGCACTGAACCATTATCTAGTAAAAAACTTAACAACATAGAGCAGCGTTTTTATAAAACGCTTACGGTGAGTAATAACCAAAAAAGTTATCAACTGGCGCAACAGTTAAAAAACAGTAGTGCTAACGCCGATGAGCTTTTTAAAAAACTGCTAGATTATTTTTCGCAAAATAACTTCAGTTATACTCTTACGCCAACACCTATGCGCGGTGATGATACGCTTGATCAATTTATGTTTAATAATAAACGTGGCTTTTGTGGTCATTATGCCAGTGCAGCTGCCTTTATTTTTAGAAGTGCTGGTTTACCAGCGCGGGTAGTTAGCGGATATTTAGGCGGCGAGTACAATCAAAGCAATGACTATATTACCGTTCGTCAATACGATGCGCATGCTTGGGTTGAGGTATATACTAATGCAGGCTGGAGAATATTTGATGCAACAGCGGTTGTTGCGCCCGAACGATTAAATGGTTCTTTATCACAGAGTGCTGCATTAAATGATGAGTTTAAAAATAATATTAATTTTGGTTTAGTTAGCTTAAGTAATTATGCTGCCATAAACTGGCTTCGCCTTGAATTGGAAAACCTCGATTATCAATGGTCTAGTTGGGTGCTGGGATTTGATAAAAATAAACAACAAGATTTATTAGCGTCCCTATTTGGTAACACTTATGTTTGGTTAGTACCGCTTGGGGTTATTATTGTTTTAATTTTAAGTTTTAGTGCTTATTTTATTTATATAAACCGCCCCAAGGCAACAACAAAACAACCTCCGCTGGTAAAAGAGTATTATCAAATACTCAGTTGGGCTAATAAGCACACTATAAACTACCCTGAAAATGCTACGCCTATTCAAACATTACAACACATTAGTCAACAAGCCCCCTATGCAGAGCAACAAATAACCGCCTTTTGTCACTTATTTGAGCAAGTGCGCTATGCGAGACAACCATTTACCAAAGAACGTAAAAATCAGGCTAAAGATCTGATAAAATTAATTAAATCTATAAAACAGAGAAATCTATGAACGCAGTTATTATAGGCGTTATTTTAATGCTTGGACTCACTTTGGTCCGCGTAAATGTGATTGTTGCAATGACAATAAGTGCGCTTGTTGCCGGATTAACCGCAGGCATGGGCTTAAAAGAAAGTATTGATGCTTTTAATTCTGGCTTATCATCAGGCGCCGAAATTGCTTTAAGCTATGCGATGCTAGGTGCATTTGCCGTCGCTATCTCTAAGTCAGGCTTAACGCGTATTTTGGCCGCTAAGTTACTCGCTAAAGTAAATGCTCAAACAGGCTCTAGTGAAACCATATTAAGCTACTTTATTCTGTTTATTATTTTGATTTGTGCTATCTCTTCTCAAAACTTGGTGCCGGTGCATATCGCTTTTATTCCCATTTTGATCCCGCCGCTGCTTGTGGTGTTTAATAAACTGCGATTAGATAGACGTGCCATTGCTTGTATTTTAACCTTTGGTTTAGCCACCTCGTACATGGTGCTGCCGTATGGTTTTGGGGGTATTTATTTATACTCAATATTACATAAAAATCTAGTTGATAATGGCCTTGAGATTGTTAATACCAGTGTCCCTTTAGCAATGATAATTCCAGCTATTGGTATGTTTGTCGGCTTGTTGATTGCCCTATTTATTAGTTATCGAAAACGCCGCGAATACACAAGCACAGCATTAACAGTTCAAAGCCAACAAGCTGATGTTGAAAACCCCAAAAAGGTAATGCTGGTTGGTTTATTTGCCGTGCTTGCTTCTCTGATCGCTCAAAATGCCAGTGGTTCAATGATATTAGGTGGCCTAGTCGGGGTGGTTATATTTAGTGTATTTGGTGTGGTTAAGTGGGAAGAAAACGGCGACGTATTTAGTAAGGGTGTTGCCATGATGGCAATGATTGGTTTTATTATGATTTCAGCGCAAGGTTTTGCTGCTGTAATGAAAGAAACCGGACACGTTGCTAGCCTAGTCCATAGCAGCGCCGCCATTTTTGACGGTAATAAACCCATAGCTGCCGCAGTAATTTTATTGGTCGGCTTATTTATAACCATGGGCATTGGTAGTTCATTTTCGACTGTGCCTATAATTGCAACCTTATTTGTGCCTTTATGTTTAGAGCTAAACTTTTCTGTAATGGCAACCGCTGCACTTGTTGGTACGGCTGGCGCATTAGGTGATGCCGGCTCCCCTGCCTCTGACTCTACTCTAGGGCCGACATCAGGACTTAATGCTGACGGACAACACGACCACATTTGGGATTCGGTTGTGCCAACCTTTATTCACTTTAATATTCCGTTATTGGTGTTTGGCTGGATAGCCGCTATGGTTTTATAGTTATTTAAAGGCGTGCATTGCACGCCTTTTTATTAGTCTCATTTATTACTTTAATACGCCCTGCTCATTGAAAAACTAATACTTTTTATCTTGTTTAATTGCTAAGTTGGCCATTAGATAAATACAGTATGATGTGTTCTTTATGGTTAATAATATAAGCACCATAATTGGTGCTTATATTATTTTTACTGTTAGGTGTTATAACTCAAAACCATGCAGCATTTTGTCACACACGACAGGTGTTGGCCTGTGGTTATCATCAACAGCAACAAAGGTAAAGCTGCCTGTAATAGCAGAGTGCTTGTTATCTTTGTGCATAGTTTCTAGGAATATTTCAACATCCACTTTTAAACTGGTATTCCCCACATGCGATACCTTTGATATCAACTCAGCAAATGAACCTGCAGGAATAGCTTCTTTAAAGTCGACTCTATCTGATGAAATAGTTACTAATGGTTTACGGCAAAAACGGGTGGCAGCTATAAAAGCAACTTCATCCATCCATGCTAATGCGTCACCACCAAATAGCGTATTATGATGGTTAGTACGCCCAGGAAATACGGCTTTAGTTACCGAAGTGGTCGAATCTTTTATACGTTGCGCAATAATGGCTTCGCGCTCTACTTGAGTCATAATCTCTACTTTTTGTTAGCTAATGTGTCTTGCATTAATAATGCAGGGTCAAGGCGTTCACCTTGCCAATTAAATCGCCAATCTAAATGCGGCCCAGTTACACGGCCCGTAGCACCTATTTCAGCTACCTTTGTACCTTGTTCAATCTTCTGCCCTACTTTTACATCAAGCTTACTTAAATGAATATAAGTAGAAGTAACCCCATGCCCATGATCTAAAATCAAAGTACCACCAGAGTAATATAAATCTGGTTCAGCAAACACCACGGTTCCGCTGATCGGTGCATACACAGGTGAACCTGTTTTGTTTGCTATATCTAAACCAAAGTGTGGCCTGCGAGGTTCGCCATTAAAGTAACGTTGGCTACCATAAACACCTGAAATGCGCCCTTTTGCAGGCCTAAGTACTGGCTGTAAAAAGTATTCTAAATCAGAGTTAACAGCCCGTGCTTTTCTTACAGCGATCGCTTCTCGGCTTATACGTTCACTTACTGCTTTTGGCGGCGATACGTATTTTTTAGCAACACCGGTAATTTTATCTATATCGTAATCGCGAAGAGTAATAACTAAATCTTGGCTGTGGCCTTTACCGGTTTTATCTACCCAGCTTAATGTATGTACAGGTTTTGCATCACGGCCAAAACCAAATACAAATAACCCATTATCAGTAAGTTTTAACGACTTACCATTGAGGCTTACCGACTTAGCGTTATCTAATTGCCCAGTTACTAGGCCGCCTTGAGTTAAATGCCCTTTTAGCTCAAGCGCTATAGCACTGAAGCTAGTTGATATAATTAACGCCGAAACTAATAAGGATTTAAGCATAACTAATCGACCCCTTTCCAACACCTTCATAGGCGGTAATTTTAACGTCTTTTTCTGGGTGCTCTAATTTCACTTGGCTGGCAATATAGTCAGCAATACATTCTACCGTGGTATCAATTGGTAAAATGTCGCAACGTGATTCACTAATAGCCATTTCAAAGTAACCTTGCGCCGCAGTATACGCAAAACAAACATCATCACTTTTAGCTGAGATATGTTTTAATTCAGAGGCGTTTATTTGATCTTCGCTAGATGCCAAGTAAATATCACGCCATTTATCAGCCCACTGTTTTTGCAAACGAGGCATAGAAATACCGCCAAGGCTTATACCAATTTGTGAGCGATGACCATGAATAATACGCTGGCAATTACCATCATGCTTTTTAAGGCCATGGCTATAGTGGTAATAAAAGCTCTGATTGTGCTCAGGCTTTAACACCAACTCAATCTTTTCAATATTATCAGGAAGCTGTGGCAGTATAGTGGCAACTAAGTACTCTGTTACTGATTCAACGTTAATCTCATCAGTATCTATTAAGCAATATGCTTGATGAGGCGCACTCATTGCAAGGTGCTTGTTATCAGCAAATGTACAATCCAATGTTTTGTGATCAGCAAACTCGTTGATGCTGCCGTTTATGTTGTTAGGGACAGCTAAACGGTGATCTATACACTCATCAATAATGCCTTTAATTTGCTTTTTAACTAAGCCAAAGTCTAAAACCATAGACTCTTCGTTTAGTTTGCCATGTAAAGTCAAATCAACAATCCAACTTTCGCCAACTGCACCGCGTTTATTGCATAAGTAAGAAAAATCAATCACAGTGAGTGAGTTAACAAAAAGGGTCATAAACTTCCTTTAAACTGATTAAAAGTCAGCCCCAATTATAATGATTTCTGTTAGTAATTGCGCGGTTTAATCATACTAAAATCAGTTGCATTTACTGATTGCTTATAATTAAACCATTTTTTAACTGCTCCGAGTTGTTTAGCGTACAAGTGTACGCTAAAGTACGGGGCAATTTCTAAGCAAAGATAAAGTGTTATGGAACCTAAAAATAGCTATACAAAAGAAGATTTGATCCTTTGTGGTCAAGGTGAAATGTTTGGTGAAGGAAATTGTCGTTTGCCAAGTGACAACATGTTAATGATGGATCGTATCATTTCAATTACCGATGACGGTGGTGAACATGGTAAAGGTCAAATAGTTGCAGAGCTAGATATCGATCCTAGCCTTTGGTTTTTCGACTGTCATTTTAAAGGCGACCCAGTAATGCCTGGTTGTTTAGGTTTAGATGCTATGTGGCAACTTGTGGGCTTTTTCTTAGGTTGGTCTGGTGGTCCTGGTCTTGGTCGTGCACTCGGTGTAGGTGAAGTTAAATTTACCGGTCAAATATTGCCAACAGCTAAAAAAGTAACCTACCGTCTAGACATGAAACGCGTTATTAAGCGTAAATTGTTTATGGGTATGGCTGATGGAACCGTAGAAGTAGATGGCCGCGTGATCTACGAAGCAAAAGATTTAAAGGTAGGCTTGTTCCAAGATACCAGCGCGTTTTAAGTTTAAAACACGCAACAAAAAGGCCTCCATTTGGAGGCCTTTTTGCTTTAATTCGTTATGAGTTTATGTTTTATACATATTGCGATTTTCTATTGCCTCGCGCCAACCACCAAGCCACTCAGACTTAGGATCAACTTGTTGATAAGGGCAGTGCTCTTTTGAGCGACCAGCTAAACCTGCTTTAAAACCTTGAGAATGAGCTCTTTCTAAACGATCTCTTTTCTGTCTCTTCATCGGTAAAATCCTCACCTTTATATTTATATTTTTGTAGCATAAAGTTCATCTACATTTAATAAATAGCCAACAAAAATGTTTAATTCAAACACAAAATACAATTAATTTGTTTGACTTTAACTAAGCTGCTGATGCAATGATAAATTAATTAAAAAATAAATTTATTGCTCAAACTTAATCAACTTTAACCTATATAACTTTATTTAAATGTTCCGACATATCGGCTCAAAAACACATAAGTGTCATATTTGTGACTGGCAACATAAGCTAAAGTTCCTCATTAATTTGTAATCGAAAAATGAACAGATTTCGTTGTTTTAAAAAGATTGCAAATAAACACTTGATTATTTAAAACCGATCGGTCTAATATAGGTTATGAATAAAATATCAGCAGTTACAAATAGGCGTGGCCGCCCACCCAAAATAGCCAGAGACAACGCAGACACTAAAGCGTTGCTCCTTCGTGTGGGATTAGAAACCCTCACTGAGTTTGGTTTTAGTGCCACAGGGCTCGACACCATATTAAAAAAAGCCAAAGTCCCTAAGGGCTCGTTTTATCATTACTTTAAAAATAAAGAAGCATTTGGCTTAGCTTTGGTTGATTCGTACGACACGTTTTTTATAGCTAAACTTAAGTTTTATTTAGAGCAACCTGAAGTACCGCCCCTAGAACGCATTGTTAACTTTACCCAAAGTGCTATAGCTGGGATGCAAAAATATGATTACAAACGCGGTTGTTTAGTAGGCAATTTAAACCAAGAACTCAATCATTTAAGTGACGAGTTTAAAATACGCCTAATGCAGAGTTACCATGCTTGGCAAGCACAGTTAACACAGTGCTTAGACTTGGCTCAACAGCAACACACTATTAAAGCTGATATTGATACCACACAAATGAGTGAATTTTTTTGGATTGGTTGGGAAGGCGCAGTAATGCGAGCTAAACTAACACAATCAAGCAAGCCACTGACTTTATACACAGAAATGTTTTTACGCACATTAATTAGGGTCTGTTGATCTTTCAAGGTTAAATTTGCAGCAGTCTGTTTGGTATTTAGGCAAGGCAGAGCCTATGTGGTGTGGTTATTCCCCATAAATAGGCGATAACGCAGCATTAATGCCAAACAGGCGCTGCCCTTTGGGTTCTGCCTAGGGGCGATTTACTCTTTGTTGCTCGGTTTTTACTTAGCCCACTAGGTTACAAATCTCGCGCCGCAATTAAATCGCCCCTAATTTGAACAAATTTTAATCTACAAAGGTCATCAGACCCTGTTGATGCATTTTTTATTATCAATTTAAAGACGATCGGTCTAAAAGGAAATCTAATGAGCAATCCAATTAAAGCTATTGTTATAGATAAGCAAGACGACAACTACAGTGCCACTTTAAGCAGCATAAACAGTGACGATCTACCAAACGAAAATGTATTAATTGACGTACTGTACAGTACCCTAAATTACAAAGATGGCTTAGCCATTACTGGCAAAGGTCCTGTAGTTCGCAGCTTTCCTATGGTACCTGGCATTGATTTAGTGGGTACAGTTACTAACAGCGACAGTGAAGAATTTAAAGCTGGCGATAAGGTTATTTTAAATGGCTTTGGTGTCGGCGAAAAACACTGGGGTGGCCTTGCCCAAAAAGCGGCTCTTAGCAGCGATTGGTTAATTCCCCTACCCACTAACTTATCTGCTAAACAAGCTATGCAAATTGGTACTGCCGGTTATACGGCAATGCTAAGCGTAATTGCCCTTGAAAAACAAGGGATCACTCCTAACTCAGGTGAAGTGTTAGTCACCGGTGCTAATGGTGGCGTAGGCAGTTTTGCTATTTATTTACTAAGCCAGCTAGGTTATCAAGTAACCGCAGCAACAGGTCGCATGGAACAAGCTGACTATTTAAAATCATTAGGTGCAACTAATGTAATTGATAGGAACGAGTTTTCAAACCCAGGTAAACCACTGCAAAAAGAACGCTTTGCTGCTGCCATTGATTCTGTAGGTAGTCACACACTTGCTAATATTTGTGCCTCACTTAAATACGGTGGCGTAGTAACAGCTTGTGGGCTTGCACAAGGTATGGATTTGCCAGCGTCTGTGGCGCCATTTATTTTACGTGGTATTTCTTTGATGGGTATTGATAGCGTAATGCGTCCTAAAGCGGATCGTGTTGAAGCATGGGATCGTTTAGCATCCCTAGTTAGTAGCGATTACTTAGATAAAATTTCGACCGAAATCACCCTTGATCAGGTTATTGAAAATGCCGAACAGCTCATGCAGGGCCAAATTCGTGGTCGTGTTGTGGTTAATTGTCAAAGTTAAGCATTTTTGCTATTAAACTCTCGTTATTAAATTTATAATACTGGCCGTATTTTTAATAACGAGAGAGCACCTATGAGCAACCAAGAACTTTTCAGTAATAACCCACTGCAAGGCGTTAAATTAGAGCAAGTGGTTGAAGAACTGGTTGAGCAATATGGGTGGGAACTCCTGCATGCCTACTTACAACTCAACTGCTTTAAAAATAACCCTGACATTAAATCAGCAGTTAAATTTTTACGTAAAACCGAGTGGGCACAGCAAAAAGTAGATAATTTCTATTTGTACCGCCTTAAAAACTTACCACGCCCAGATGACGTACAATACGAACTACCGCCACGCGACCGTATTATCCCTGAGGGTGATAAGCCGGGTGAACCATGCGAGTTAAGTTTTTCTGATGCTAAGCGTATTCAAGAGAAAAAAGCAGCCAAACAACGTGCCCGTACTCGTAAACAACGTTCAAATTCAAGTAACCCTTGGGGTAACTAAGCTAATTTAATAAAAGAGCTAACTTTATTGTTAGCTTTTTTGTTTTTGCTTATTGAGGAAATTAATAGCCTCGGTGTTTCCAAAAATCATCTTCTGTTTTGGTCTGTTCATTAGTTAGATTAAATGTCTTATCAGCAATGACTTTTCCTGCTAATGATAAGGTCATACGCCAGTTACCTATTTTATCTTCTATAGGCTCCCACACGGTGTCGCCTAAATAAAACGACCAATCGTTATCTTTAACATACACTGTTCCCTCAAAAGGCTGCATCACTTCGCCATCGGCATCTATAATACCGGGGTGATAAATACAATAATGTAGCTTTTCGCCTTTGGCTTTTTTGATATTTACTATTAGGCCAAATTCCACATCAATACACGCGGTTACCTTTGTGGTGAATTGCGTGATTTGTGGTAACGATTTACTGGCTTTGTCCCAGTTGGAATATATACCGTAACTTTCTAATGTAATTTGTGGTTTAGATTTTGCCATTTAACTTTCTATTTTTTCTTTCTATTGTTAAGCCACCAGCCTCAGCGAGTGACTTATTAATTAAGTAGTTGTTTTGGATTTTTAGGATAATAATTGCTGGGTTGCTGCTCGCATAAACTAAACTCGCGAGTATTTTTATACGGCAACTTCATAAAACCAGCGACCCCAACATCAGTTATATTAACAGCGTACTGCATGAGTTTATTTAGCAAACGTTTAAATTCAACTTCTTTACTAGCATCGAGTAATCGATAGTAATGGTGAATTTTCATCCTATCTGGTAGTGCTTCAAAAATAATACAACCCGTATGATGTATCTGGTTTAGCTCAAATACACATTTAATCACCTTTTTAGGCAGTTGCAGTTGCTCATCGGGATCTTTACCATCTTCAAAATATGAGTGCGGACGGGTTACATCGCTGGCTTTTACATTAACCACTTCATAGTCAAGCTCAGGTAACTGGTTAAATTTAAACGCACCGGTGCCATCGCGTTCTAGCTGAATCGTTTTACGGGCGTCAAATAAACAACACTTAAATAAGCCTTTTTGACTAATCGCTTGTGCCAGCATTACAGTATTATTTACCGCATCAGTAAACGCGGTGGCTAAAGCTTCATCGTGCATAATAAGTGATGACTCAACATACAAAGAATCATCTTTCCAATGAAAACTCAGCCCCCCTACTACTGGGTATTTCGCTAAGCGACTAATTGAGGCTAAAAACGCTTTTTCGGTATCTCCGGTATCAAATAAAAATTCTTTATAATACCTATCTAACTGGGCATCGTTAACATCGAGTAGTTGTTGTTTATGATCGGCTTGGCGTAAAAACTGTTTTCGGGAACTATATACAACGGTTTCGGGCTCAGGATCTTGGCTAAACCAAAAAGGAATGCGTGCTTTAGTGTCTTGCTTTGGTAGCTCTGGTAAAAATGCTTTTGCCATAGTTTCTATGTTACGCATAAAATAGTCGCCGGCTTTATCCCTTTCACTACGCTCTTTTGAAAGCATGCCGTCAATTACATTCGCCAGCTCTTTAGGGAGCATTAAACTACTGGCCGGAATAGCCTGAGCGCCAAATCGACAAGACTGAGCCGATGCAAGTGCATACAAAGTTGATGCAACCCCCTGCTCATCAAAACGAGGGGATGACTTTTCACCAGACATTTGCGCATCACCTATAAAATAAACATCGCCCATTCGTGCGTTAGTGGTGCTTAAATCACCCGACATTAAATCCATAAAATTACTGGCAATAGGGTTGCCTTGTTCATCTACTTGGGCATATACCGAACTTCCCCAATCAACCAATGAAAGCTGCTTGGCTTTTTCATCCCACACCAAGTTAGAGGGTTTAATATCGCCATGCACAATAGGTTGTGGGCTTAATCCATTTTTATGATGGCGTAAATCAAGCAACACATTTCTCAATTTTACCGCTAAGTTCATTATTTTTGCAGCAGATAACCGCCCTTGCTTAAGTGATACTTTTTCAAGGTCTTCACCTACTGCACGGGCCATCATTAAAATGCCCTGTTTTTTAATCCGCTCAAAGCCATAAAATTTTGGTATTAGCGGATTATCAATTTGAGACAGCATATACGCTTCGTCTTCAAGGCGATCTCGCACACTTTGTGCCAGCGTTATTCTTGAAAATTTAAACACCCACGGCAGGCCATGTTCATCATCACCCGCAAAAACAAAGCCAAACGCACCAGAGCCAATCATTTCAACATTTTTATAACCAAGTAGTGTTAGCTGTTTAATACAAATGTTAAGCCATTGGCGATGCTTTTTGGCATCACGGTGCGATAACAAATAAACAGACTGTTCTTCGTTAATATAAAAGTTGCGAATTTCTTTTGCTTTCAATGCATGTACTCAAAATAATAAGGTGTAAAAACGCCCTTCGATTATTAGTTTTATATAAAGAGATTACAATAGCTTATAGCTTTGTTTTTATCTGCAGTTATAAATATGATTGATAAAAACATAAATAATAAAAAATATTGCATCCAATATCCTATTCTGGCCGTTGCTTAATGACATCTAATTAAAGAATAATGATTTAAAGGACTTTAAGCGTGAAGAAACTAGCATTTATAACATTAGGAATTTTACCGTTTAGTTATGCACAAGCAAGCATAGAGAAATTAACCGTTTACGGACACAGAGATAGCCTAATTGGCGAGTCTATTAGTGCCTCAAGCGGTATTATTGGGCAAGGCGAGATTCAACAACGTCCTATGTTAAGAAGTGCAGAATTGTTGGAACTGATCCCAGGTATGGCAGTAACTCAACATAGTGGCTCAGGAAAAGCGAATCAATACTTTATAAGGGGCTTTAATTTAGATCACGGAACAGATTTCGCCACTAATATTGATGGTATGCCAATAAATTTACCTAGCCATGGTCACGGTCAAGGCTATACCGATTTAAATTTTATTATTCCAGAATCTATATCAAGCATTAATTATCAGAAAGGATCTTATAGCGCTACCCAAGGAGACTTTTCATCAGCTGGGAGCGCAAATTTTAATCTTATAGATACACTAACTCATCAACAAGTAAGTCTTAGTATTGGAGAAGATAACTACAAGCGAGCCACAGTACTCGCTTCAACTGATGTTACAAAAGGTAAACTAATGGCCGCAGCTGAGTGGCAAGGATACTCCGGTCCATGGGATGATATTAATGAAGCTGTTAATAAAAAAAACGCACTCCTTCGATATGTTGGCAAAGCATTTAATGGCGATTTTACCCTCAGTGCTATGGCCTATGACAACAGCTGGAATTCAGCTGACCAAATCCCTAAGCGCGCAGTTTCTCAAGGGTTAATTTCTCAGCTTGGCTCTTTAGATACGTCATTAGGTGGCAATTCTAGCCGCTATAGTTTATCGACCGTTTGGCAAGGTGAAAACCTAAAGGTAAATGCATACGCAATAAGTTATGACTTAGATTTATACTCAAATTTTAGCTATTTTTTAAATGATCCTGTTAATGGCGATCAATTTAACCAAAAAGACAGTCGTAAAGTATATGGTGGCGAATTTAATTATCAGTTTGATACCAAAATGCTAGCTATTAACATGCAACATACGGCAGGGTTAGCACTTCATCATACCAACATTGATAACGTTGGCTTATATAACACAAAAAAAAGAAAGCGATTATCTACAGTAAGACAAGACGATTTAAATCAAACTAGTTACTCAGCCCATTGGGGATCAAAGCTTTTTTTAAGTACCAATCTAGAAGCAAGCTTAGGTATTCGATACGACTACTATAACGTTGATGTTAATAGCAATATTTCAGCTAATTCGGGTAGTCAAAACGATGATTTAGTGAGCTTAAAAGCTAGTTTAAACTACCAATTTACCGATTTAGTAGCCGCCTATGCTAATTGGGGTCAGTCATTTCATTCAAATGATGCTCGTGGAGCAACAATTAATGTAGACCCTGTTACATTAGATAAATCAGAGCAAGTAGATTTACTGGTAAAAAGTGAAGGCGCTGAAATTGGTTTAAGGTTTGCTGAACCAAAAACATTTAACTTATCGGCTGCATTATGGTGGTTAAACCTCGACTCAGAACTTCTATTTGTTGGCGATGCAGGTAATACAGAGCCTAGTGATGCCTCTGAGCGCTATGGTATAGAAATGAGCGCCTATTATTGGGTTAATAATAGTTTTAGTCTTGATGCTGAAGCATCATTTACCCACTCTCGTTTAAGCATAAATAATGTCAAAAACTATATAGAAGGTGCAGTACCCGTTGTCGCAAGCGCTGGCTTAAATTGGCATTTAACAGAACAATGGCAGTCATCGTTACGTATTCGCCATATAGGTAAACGCACATTAACAAGCGACGGAGAAAAACGCTCGGAGCCATTAACCGTAGTTAATAGCTCTATAAGTTATCAGCAAACTCATTGGCAAGTAGAGTTTGAGTTACTGAATTTATTTAACAGCAGAGACCATGATATTGATTATTATTATTCATCGCGCTTACCTAATGAGCCCATTGATGGCGTTGAAGATAATCACTTTCACCCTATAGAGCCAAGAACTGCCCGATTAAGTTTTAGCTTATTATTTTAAATTCCGCCTCTGACAATAAAAACGAATGAAAATGATTTATAGAGCGAAAATAACAGAAAAAAGTAACTATATCGTTGTTATTTGCTGTTTCACCGTATCCTACTTAACTACAGTAGGCTAAATAAGGTAAAACACCCCTTTAAATTATTCTTAGGTTAAAAAATGAAACGTATTATAAAAGCCTCTTCAATCGCGCTTGCACTGGGTATGTGTATCAATGCACAAGCAGCAGACTTTAACTTTTCTACAAAAGTAGACAACGATGCAAACACGCTGGTTGTATTTTATAGCCAAGATGGCAGCAACAGCCAATTTAAAACACTTGATAAACAATTCGATGGCCAATTACAACGTGTTATCGATATAGAAAACTTTACTGGCGATTACGCAAAAGTCGCGCAACTTGTCGCGCCAAGTAAAAGTAACTACAGCCGTATTTTAGTTGTAGGTACAGGTAAAGCAGACGAATTAAATAAAGCAAAAGCGGCTAAGTTAGGTGGTAATATTCATGCTCGCCTAGTTAAAGCTAAAGCAGGCACAGCCAGCGTTATTTTTGATGATGTAACTGGCGCAAATGATAATGCTGCGCTTGCTGCTAATTTTGCCCACGGTGCAAACCTACGCGATCACCGTTTTGAAAACTACAAAAAAGAACCAAGCACTGAAACAGTTAGCTATACGTTTGATGTTGATAACACCAAGCAAACTCGCAAGCTTTACAGCCAATTAGAGAGTATTCAAGCCGGTGTATTTTTAGCACGCGATTTAACCTCAGAAGTGGCTACAGAAATGACACCGGTTGATTTTGCCAATGCAGCAAAAGAATTAGCGTCGTTAGGTGTTACTATCAAAGTGTTAGAGCCTAAAGAGCTAAAAGAGCTTGGCATGGGCGCATTAGAAGCTGTAGGTAGAGGTAGCCAGCAAGGTGCTCGTTTAGTGGTTGCTCATTATAAAGGCTCTGACGATGCCCCTATTGCCCTTGTTGGTAAAGGCATTACGTTCGACTCAGGTGGTTACAGCATTAAAACCGGTGCGTCTATTGCACGTATGAAATCAGACATGGCTGGTGCTGCTGCAGTGCTTGGTACTGTAAAAGCAATGGCGTTAGCTAAAGCAGATAAAAACGTGGTAGCCGTTATGGGCATGGCAGCTAATATGGTATCGCAATTTGCTGTTGCTCCAGGTGATGTTGTTCGCACTGCTGAAGGCTTAAGTGTAGAAATTTTAAATACCGATGCTGAAGGTCGTTTAGTACTAAGTGATGCAATGTGGTATGCACGTGAGCACTACAAACCAGAGATCATGATTGATGTTGCAACCTTAACGGGTTCTAAAATTCGTGCTGTTGGTAATGAATACGCAGCGGTATTCTCTGATGATGACACGCTAGTATCGCAACTTACCCTTGCAGGTAAACAAGTAAACGAAAACCTATGGCGCTTACCATTAGGTTATAAAGATATGTTGAAGTCTGACATTGCTGATATAACAAATGTAGGTTCAGGTGGCCCTGGTGCAACCACAGCCGCTACTTTCTTAGAGCATTTTGCTGGCGATACCCGTTGGGTGCATATCGATATTGCAGGTAATGCCTTAGTGAAAAAAGGTAAAGATGAGCTTTCACCAGGTGGAACGGGGTTTGGTGTTCGCTTATTAAGCGAATGGTTATTAGCTAACTAATTGTTTATTAATACTAATAAAAGCGCCAAAGTAGGTTTACTACTTTGGCGCTTTTTGTACGAAAACAGTTTTATAGAGCTCAATACATCACTTTTAATAAATCCTTAAAAGTGTGTTTATTATTTGATTTTGTTTGATTTATAATCAAAGATAGAAGGAACAATTAGTAACGAGGTCAAAGGAATGAAAATAACCTACCTGCTCTACAGCATTTTTTATTTAAGCATTTGTTTTCTTTTCTATTTTGAACAGCTCTCCACCATTGCTGCAGCAATTATAGTGCTGTTATCTGCAATTTTTTATATAAAACCAGCAAAATCTGAATCAGCAAATAACAATTCGTCACTAGGTGCCGTGCAGTCGTTCAATAACAAAATTGCACAAAACATTACCAAAGCCACCTCAAAAAATGCCATAGGCGCAGCTGAAGTGTCATTTTATGTTGATAGCTTATCTAAAGAAATAGACGCTTGTTATAACGAGAGTGAAACTGTCGGGCGTGCCACACACGAGCTTTCACAAAATAGTACTGAACTCAGTGACAGCATGACCACTATTAATCAAGCAATGGTACAAACAGCGCAAGCCTCAAGCTCTGCCGATAGCCGCTTACAAACGGCCACCAGCCAAATTGATTCGTTATCAGGCTCTATAGATAAAGTGGCCCAGCAATTAGATTTATTATTAAAAAGTGCCAGTGATATACAAAGCATTACCCAAGTTATTCAAAACATTGCAGAGCAAACCAATCTACTTGCTTTAAATGCAGCCATAGAGGCCGCTCGTGCAGGTGAGCAAGGTCGTGGTTTTGCGGTTGTTGCCGACGAAGTGCGTAACCTTGCAAATAAAACCAATGAAGCAACCAAACAAATTGCTGACATGCTCACAGACATTAACGCCAACAGTATAAAAACCAATGAAGATATGAAGCAGGTTTCACAGCAAAGTATTTCTGTAAAATCAGAGCTTGAAAACGTGACTCAATCCTTTTTAACAATTAACCAAGATATTGGTGCCTCATCTACCGCGCTTGATAGTATGCATCAGTCTGTTTCTGCATTTCAGCATGCAACCACACAAATAAATAGCTCAGTCACTAGCATCAGTAGTTTATTGGGCGAAGTTACTAAAAAAGGCAGTACAATTTCTCAGCAAGCGTCTTCTTTATCGCTGGGATCAGAATCAATATTTAGAGAGCTTGAAAACATAGAGTATGACGCATTCTTTAAACCAATCCTGATATCGGCTAAACACGCCAGTAAAGCAATTGGCGAATGTTTTGAGGGTTGGATCCAAAGCGGAAAAATAACCCAGCAACAACTTTTTTCGCAAAACTATAAACCCATCGAGAATACTAATCCAACCAAGTACACAACCGATTACGATAAACTTACAGATCAATCACTGCCGGCTATTCAAGAACCAATTCTGGAAAATAAAGACATAATTTTTGCAGGAGCCGTTGATACTAAGGGCTACTTTCCTACTCATAACAAACGCTATAGCCAAGCCCTAACCGGTAACTTTGAAAAAGATTTAGTAAACAACCGTACTAAACGTATTTTTAATGACCCGACAGGAATTCGCTGTGGTAGCCACACCGAAAGCTTTTTATTACAAACCTATAAACGTGATACCGGTGAAATACTGCATGACCTCTCGGTGCCAATTTATGTAAACGGTAAACATTGGGGCGGGTTTAGAATTGGGTTTAAAAGTACAAATCATTAATTAATATAAAAAGGGAGACACATGGTCTCCCTTTCTATATGTGATGTGTTTATTTTTTAGAAAACAGCATACGTTTAAAGGTGTTATCAGCCAAAATGTAATGATGAAATAATGCAGCCGCCGCATGTAAGCCTATTACGTAATAACCAACTTCGCCCGCTGTTTCGTGTATTTCTTTAATGGTTTTACCCAGCTCTTTGTTTTCACTTGCCAATGGAGGCAACTCTAAACCAAAAAATGGCACAGGTTTACCTGCTAAACTCAAAATTAACCAACCAGCTATAGGCATAGCAAGCATAAACACATACAGCGCAGTATGAACAAATGTAGCTAACTTATTTTGCCATTTCGCAGGCTCAGGTTGTATAGCAGGTGCTGCACCACCCACTAAACGCGCAACTAACCTCACACTAACTAAAGCTAGCACCGATAAACCCAACATAAAGTGCCACATTTTAAAGGCATCACGGGTTTCGGTACCCTTTTCAAATAATTCACGAAGTTCAATACTGCCGTACACAGTGACAATTAAAATAAACATCAACCAGTGCAAGGCTATAGAGAGTGTATTGTAATGAGAATCTGTATTTTTAAAATTCATAATACCTCCTAATAAACGCATTAAAGTTAAAAGCCACTTATGCGTATGAGTATACATTTACAGGCTAACCTTTAATCACTCACTGTTTAATGATCTAAAACATAAAATGAGTTACTAATTCAGTTCAATGGTTTAATGATTCTAGAATTCAAGTATTAGTTACAATAACTGAGCAAGCTTAAAATAAACTTAAATAGTAGGCATAAAAAAACGGCAACCTTAAGTTACCGTTTTAAACAATTAACGTGTTTTAAAAATAATAAACAGCAGCAAATGAAAGAGTATCGAGAACGACGAGTGATTTATACTAGCCAAAGCTTGAAGAATTGACTCTTATGATGCCTAAAGTCAAGATTTGCCCCTTTTGCTTGTTATATTTCACGGTACTCGGACTGAATTAAACCAAAGCATTTAAGGTCGTGAAACTGGTTTTTCCAGTAACCACTTTGGCGTCTTACACCTTCCTCTTTGAAACCAACCTTTAGAAGTAGTGATTCAGATGCTAAGTTCCCCAGAACAGTATCCCCTTGTATTCGGTTAAGTTTACCGCAAGACAGTTCACCTAAAAATGCAGCTTTAACTATTCGATGGACTGCTTCAGTGGCCAAACCCATGCCCCAATACTGAGGCAATAAATCATACCCAAGTACGGCATTTTTCATTTTTGGACTCCAAGTATTAAAGCCACAAGTTCCGATAAATTTATCTGTTTCTTTTAGGCGAATAGCCCAACGAATACCAGAGTTTTCATTAAAGCGAGAGTTAAAGAACTCTATTAAGTTGCTCGCTTGTGATAGTTCAGTGAAAACTTCCAGATCATAGTATTCGACAACTGAATCGTCAGAGAATAACTCAAATAAGCTATTTGAGTCTTCTTTGCATAATTTATCTAACCTTAAGCGATTTGTCTCTAAAACTGGAAATGACAACCTGAATCCTCCTTGAAATATAACGCCTCAAACACTGGCGCAGCTTTGCTGCGTCCGAGTGCTTTGATTTGTTATGTTCTATTTTTCCACGATTTACCAAATGCCAGCTTATCTGAGCCAAGAGCTAAGAACTCATTGTCTTTTATCAACTTTTGGGTTTTCTCTTTAAATCGATTAATCTTGTCTATCGAAATAAATACCTGTTTTTCAGTAGAAGAATATTCCTAAAAAATATCCTCAATTGCATGATCTTCTATATTTGATAACACTATCAAATCATGAATCAAAGCTGGCAGATACGTATTCTCCAAAAAACTCATATCCAAGGAAACCATGTTTGCATACGCCTTACCTGTCCCTGAATCTTCATTATGATCAAAGTCATATCTGGTCTCAGACAATTTAATCTTAGGTGAAACCGGATTTCCTTTATAAAATTTATTGATGTATTTTGACATGGCGTTATTCAAATCATTTTCAATAACAGTAAGCGACTTAGTATAACTTTCAACAATCTGGCCGGCAATCTCACCAACTTTATCATCAATTGTTGATTTTATTTCACGAAACCTAAGCTGATCGCGAATATCTTTCTCTTCTGATGATAGTTCAAGCATTTTATCAACTAAACCAGAAGGCTTTCCGACAACCCTTGCAGACTCAAATAATTTAATACCTTTTAAATTGCCGCTACGTGCGGCTTCTCGAATATTCATCAAACAACATAACAGCTTATTGAACACCACTTTGGGGGGTTATAAAACTCCAAAACGGCGTATATTACATTGCTCAATAATTCCACTAAACAACTTCAATGTAAACAAGTTATTACGCAAGTTCTAAATTATCGTTGTTAAAATACACCAAAACGACTTTTAATAATGTTATTAGATAAAACATCATCAACTGTCTATATACACAGTATCTTTTTAAGTTAAATATCGTTTATGAAATCTCTGTTTCTAATCATGATTAAATTATCAAGCTGCGATTTAAAACAAAAAAAGCACAGCCCAAAGGGCTGTGCTTTCAATAATTAAATTAGAGCTGACAAGTTATAAACGTATGCCGCCGTCTATCTCTACTACACGGCCAGTGAAAAAGTCGTTTTCGATAATATACTGAGCAGTATGGGCTATTTCAGCGGTTTCACCTAAGCGCCCTACTGGAGTTACTGCTAGCATGCGCTGTTTAGCTTCTGGCTTCATAACATCTGTCATGGCGGTGCTAATAACACCCGGGGCAATGGCGCCAACGCGAATACCAAAACGGCCAAGCTCTTTAGCCCATGTAGTGGTTAATGCCACAACACCCGCTTTTGAGGCGGCATAGTTAGTTTGGCCAATATTACCCGCACGCGCTACGCTCGACATGTTTACAATTACGCCGCCTTTGCCTGATTCAATCATGTGGCTTGCAGATTCGCGCCCTGCCAAAAATACGCCTGTTAGGTTAACGTCTATCACTGATTGAAATTGATCAAGCGACATCTTTTTAACCACTTTGCCGTCTTTGGCTTTTATAAACATGCCATCGCGTAAAATGCCGGCGTTATTAATTAATACCCCAATATGACCAAAGTCACTGTTAATAGTATTAAAAACGTCTTCAACTTCACTCTCAACGGTTACATTAGCGCTGTAGCCTTTAATAGTGCCTGTTACGCCAGCTAATGCAGATAGTTGCTCGGTTGCTTCATTTAATTGGGCTTGCGCCATATCAATTAAGGCAATATTAGCGCCCATTAAGGCAAACTTTTGCGCCATAGCAAAGCCTAACCCTTGTGCGCCACCGGTAATAACTACGGTATTATTTTTTATTTCCACAATACTTTCCTACTTCGAAAACAATTTAAAAATGGCACTAAAATCATCACTGCCTGCACCTTGGTGCTGCATCATAGTGTATAAATTTTTAGCCATTGAGCCCATTGGCGTCAGTGAATTACTTTGTTGCGCTGCTTCCATAGCAAGGCCTAAGTCTTTAGCCATTAAATCGACCATAAAGCCAGGTTTATAGTCGTTACTAGCTGGTGCGGTTTCCATAACGCCTGGGCAGGGGTTATAAAGTTCTAACGTCCAGTTTCGACCCGAGCTTGCGCTCATTATGTCGCTGAGTACTTTTGCGTCGAGGCCGTTATTAATGCCCATTTGAATGGCTTCACTGGTACCTGCCATTAAAATACTCAACAGCATATTGTTGCATATTTTGGCAACTTGCCCTGCACCAATATCACCAGCATGGAATATGTTTTTACCCATATCGACTAATACAGTATTGGCTTTATCGAATGCAGCTTGCTCACCACCCACAATAAAGGTCAGCGTGCCCGCTGTTGCCCCTGCTACACCACCCGATACAGGTGCATCAACAAACGCAATACCTTGCTCGCTTAGGGCATGGCCTACATCACGAGCCGATTGCGCATCTATGGTTGAACAATCAATCACTAAGGTACTTTTACTCAGTACTTTAATTAAACCCGATTGCTCGTCTGTGCCTAAATAAAGTGATTTAACATGTTTGCTTGCCGGTAGCATGCTAATTAGCACATCAGCCTCGTGCGCACAGTCACTTGCGCTTTGCGCCGCACTAGCCCCATGATTAACAAGTTCTTTAACGGCCTCTGCACTTAAGTCAAAAACGCGCACACTGTGGCCTGCTTTAACTAAGTTTGCTGCCATTGGGCCGCCCATGTTTCCTAAACCAATAAATCCTATATTAAGTTTACTCATCGCTTTACCCTTGTAAATTTAGTTGTGAAAAGTACGGCTCTAACGGATGTTGCTCGCCAAAGCGATTTGCAAAAAAGCTCTCTACTACTTCGCTTGGCACATCTTTAAGAGTGTTAAATTGCCACTGTGGCGAACCGTCTTTATCGATTAGTAAGGCACGTACACCTTCTTGAAACTCGCCCACTTCGCCAGCACGAACCGACATGCCCAATTCCATTTTAAAACACTCAGCTAAGTTTTTGCCTTTGCTGTGTTTAAGCTGCTCACTCACTAAAGCACAACTTAATGGACAACCATGCGCCAACGATTTTTGTGCACGTTGTAGCCATTTGTCATCTGTGGTTAGGTTTAAAATGTAATCTACCTGCTGCTGTAACGTGTCAAACTCGCCTAACTTTTGAATTAGCGATAAGTTGGCTTTTAAATTGCCTTTAGGCATACGGCTAGAGTTGTTATCTAACTCAATAAGCAAGTTACTTAGCTTGTCGTGGTTTAAACTTGCTGTTTTACCCCATTTAGTATTGAGTAACGCTTCAACAAGCTCTGGGTATTTATCGGCATTTACAAAGTGATCGGCAAGCGATACAAGCTTAGCGTCTTCACAATTTATTGATGCCGAGGTCAGCCCTAAAAACAAACCAACATGAGCAGGCATTTTATGTAAAAAATAACTGCCACCTACATCAGGGTAAAGACCAATGGTTTGCTCTGGCATGGCAATGCGTGATGTTTCGGTAACAACACGATGACTGGCACCGGCCATTAAACCTAAACCGCCGCCCATTACAATACCGTTACCCCAGACTAAAATGGGTTTGTTGTAGCAATGAATTAGGTAATCCAGCTGATACTCTTGAGTAAAAAACTCTTCAACCAATGAGCTCGGTTTACCCTCACTCATTGCTTTGTGTAAGCTCACTACATCGCCACCGGCACAAAATGCTTTTTCACCTGCGCCTTTAAGAACCACTAATGCAATGTTATCGTCTTTGTCCCATTGCTGTAGTTGTGGCTCGAGTAAGCTGATCATCTCAAAATTTAACGCGTTTAATGACTTAGGCGCGTTAAGCGTTGCAAAACCAATGAGTCGGCCATTGTCTGTGGTTGCCGTTTCAAATACCACGGCAGCATCAGCTGAATTTAAACGGGTTAATTCACTCATTAGCCATTCACCCAATTAGCTTTACGCTTTTCTAAAAAGGCGTTCACGCCCTCTTGCTGATCTTCGGTATCAAATAAACCAACAAACAGTTCACGCTCCAGTGGTAATGCATTTGCCATAGGCTGATGACGCCCTTTTTGAATCAATGTTTTACATGCAGCAACCGACGATGGGCTTTGCTCTGCCACTTGGTTTGCCAGTTTTAGTGCTGCAGCAAAGCTTTCACCTTGTGCAACTACTTCTTCCACTAAGCCAATTTGCAGCGCTTTATCGGCTTCTAAGCGTTCACCGCATAAAATCATGCGTTTTGCCCAGCCTTCACCCACTAGCCATGCTAAGTTTTGCGTTCCACCAGCACAGGGTAATAAACCCACTTTTGCTTCAGGCAATGCCATTTGTGCTTGCTCTTCGGCAATACGAATATCACAAGCAAGCGCTACTTCAAGCCCGCCCCCCATTGCATAGCCATTAATGGCTGCAACCGACACGCCTCTAAAATTAGTTAGCGCTTCAAACGCTTCACCGAATACACATGACATATCTGCAGCGACACCTTTATCGCCACTGGCAAATACATTTAGGTCGGCACCGGCGCTAAAAAACTTCTCGCCTTCACCAGTCAGTACTAATGCATAAATATTTTTATTGGTGTTGAGCTGATTAACTGTGTCTTTAAGCGCCACTAAGGTGTCTTTCGTCCAGGTATTCGCTGGCGGATTCGACATAGTTAAAATAGCTACATGGCCTTCAATAGTTAACTCAATGCTAGGATTCGACATACTAATCTCCTTATAAAACTTCGCTGGCTGATTCGGCTAAGATACGACGCGCAATAATCACGCGCATAATTTCGTTAGTGCCTTCTAGAATTTGATGAACACGTACATCGCGTACATGGCGTTCAAGTGGATATTCTTTTATGTAACCGTAGCCCCCATGAATTTGCAGCGCATCGTTACATACAGTAAAACCAACATCGGTTGCAAAGCGTTTAGCCATCGCACAATAAGTGGTTTTTTCACTGTCGTTAGTATCAAGTTTAAACGCAGCGAGTCGAACCATTTGGCGCGCTGCTACAAGCTCGGTATTCATATCGGCAATTTTAAATTGTAGCGCTTGAAATGCTGCCAATGGCTTACCAAATTGGGTACGCTCTTTTAAATACTCTCGTGCGGTATTAAGTGCCGCTTGTGCAGTACCAATAGAACAAGTTGCAATATTAATACGGCCGCCATCTAAACCTTGCATGGCAAACTTAAAGCCTTCGCCTTCTTGGCCTAACAAGTTTGCTGCTGGAATTCGTACATCTTCAAAACTGATTAAGCGTGTTGGCTGGGCATTCCAACCCATTTTTTCTTCTGCTTTGCCGTACTCAATACCTTTGGCATCTGCTGGTACAACAAACGCTGAAATGCCACTTGGGCCATCAGCCCCTGTACGTGCCATTACCACTAAAATTTCTGTTTCACCGGCGCCTGAAATAAACATTTTTGAGCCGTTAATAACATACTCATCGCCATCACGAACTGCTTTAGTTTTTAATGACGCAGCATCAGAGCCAGAGCCTGGCTCAGTTAAACAGTACGATGCCAGTAATTCACCCATTACCAATTGCTCAACGTATTTGTCTTTTACTGCATCGGTGCCAAAGCTTGCGATCATCCAGGTTGCCATATTATGAATGGTCAGCATAGCCGTGGTAGCTGTACAACCCAGTGCAAGTTGCTCAAAAATAATGCTTGAATCTAAACGAGATAAACCTAAGCCACCGGCTTCTTCTGGCGTGTATAAGCCACAAAAGCCAAGCTCACCAGCGGCTTTAATGGTGTCTTTTGGGAAAATATGTTCGCGATCCCACTTAGCTGCATGTGGTGCTAGTTCAGATTCTGCGAATTGACGCGCCGTTTGCGCAAAAGCTTGTTGATCTTCAGATAAGTTAAAGTCCATGGTAGACCTCTTGTTGTGTTTTGTTTGTTGTCGGTGCATCCCATCAAGGGAGTTATTAGTGAGGAGCGACAACACTGTGTGTTGTGCCCCTCTTTTTTATTAATTATGCGGTTAAAATGTTACTTAAGATTAATACTCATATTTGGGCCTGAAGCGATATCATCTTCAAACCAGCGTGAGGTAATGGTTTTAGTTTCTGTGTAAAAACGAATACCTTGTTTACCATACGTGTGAGTATCACCGTAGAATGAGCCTTTCCAACCCGTGAACGAGAAAAATGGTAAAGGCACAGGAATTGGCACATTAATCCCCACTTGACCCACTTCAATTTCGTGTTGGAATTTACGTGCAACCGCACCACTTGAGGTAAATAGTGAGGTACCATTGCCGTAAGGGCTTTCGTTAATAAGCGCAATGGCTTCTTCAAGGGTATCAACAAACATACACGCCAATACTGGGCCAAAAATCTCTTCTTTATACAAGTTCATATCTTTGGTTACATCAGTAAATAACGTAGGACCTACCCAGTTACCTTGCTCGTAACCTTCAACGGTAAAATCAGAGCCATCAATTAAACAGGTAGCGCCTTGTGCTTTACCATCGGCAATCAGTGATAAAATACGTGCTTTTGCAGCAGGCGATGTTTGTGGGCCATAAGCCGCGTCTGCATCATCCCAAACACCTGGGCGTACACCTTCAAAGCCTGCTTTAATTTCATCAACCCAGTCTTTTGCTTGACCAACAAATACCGCCACAGAAATACCCATACAGCGCTGACCTGCCGCACCTACAGAGGCACCCACAAGGTTATTAACAACATGCGATTTACTCGCATCAGGCATAATTACCATGTGGTTTTTTGCGCCAACACAGGCTTGAACACGTTTTAAGTTTTGTGTGCCTTTAGAGTAAATGTATGCACCTACACCACATGAACCCACAAATGAAATAGCACGAACGGCTTTGTCTTCTAATAAGCGGTCAACTTGTGGTTTTGTACCGTGCACAACTTGTAACACACCTTTTGGTGCACCGGCTTCAATAAATAGCTCAGCTAAGCGCATAGGAGTAAGTGGATCTTGCTCAGACGGTTTTAAAATAAAGGTGTTACCACACACAATTGCCAGTGGAAACATCCACAATGGGATCATTGCCGGAAAGTTAAATGGCGTAATACCTGCACACACACCCAGTGGTTGCATGTAAGAATACGTATCGATTTTGCGCGCAACGTTTTCCATGGTTTCACCCATCATTAACGACGGCGCATTAGCAGCTTGTTCAACTACCTCAATACCACGCCACACATCACCTTTTGCATCTTCAAACGTTTTGCCTAGCTCATGACAAATAATAGTGGCTAGTTCATCATGGTTTTCTTTTAATAGCGCCGCGTATTTCATCATAATGCGCGCACGCTCAGTAATAGGCACATCTTTCCATGTTTTAAATGTTTCGCTTGCTGATGCAATCGCCGCATCCATCTCTGCGTCTGTAGCGCATGGCACTTGCGCGAGCACTTCTTGATTAGCTGGGTTTACAACATCAATTAATTCATTTGACGTTGACTGAACGAACTCGCCGTTAATTAGTAAAGGTACTTGGTGCATAATAAATCCTATTGAGTCAATTTAATTGCCGCAGCGCTGTGATTGTTATAGTTGCTGCGGCTTTGTTATCAGTTAAAGTGCTTCGACTGCCATAGCAACGGCTTCACCGCCACCTATACACAAAGAGGCAACGCCTTTTTTGAGGCCTCGGTTTTTAAGCGCATGAATAAGCGTTACTAAAATACGTGCGCCACTAGCACCAATTGGGTGACCTAGTGCACACGCACCACCATTGACGTTTACTTTGCTTTCATCGAGCTTTAATTCGTTAATAGCCAGCATAGTGACCATGGCAAACGCTTCATTAATTTCCCATAAATCAACATCGGCGGTTGTCCAGCCAGCTTTTTCAAGAACGCTGTTCATTGCGCCCACTGGAGCTACGGTAAATTCACTTGGTTTTTGAGAGTGAGTACTGTGAGCAACAATTCTACAAAGTGGTGTTAAACCCTCAGCTTTTGCTTTTGATTCGCTCATTAGTATTAGCGCAGCACCACCATCTGAAATAGACGATGAATTAGCGGCAGTAATAGTGCCGTCTTTTTTAAATGCAGCTCTTAAGCTTGGAATTTTTTCAGGGCGTGCGTTGCCAGGTTGCTCATCAATTGAAACAGTGACATCGCCTTTACGCGTTTTAATAGTGTGCGGAGTAATTTCGCTATCAAACCACCCATTGTCTATGGCTGCGTTTGCTTTACTTAATGAACCCAGTGCAAACGTATCCATTTGCTCACGACCAATACCATATTCATCGGCTGTGTCTTGAGCAAAGCATCCCATTGCTTTATTGTCGTAGGCGTCTTCTAGGCCATCACTCATCATGTGATCTTTAATTTCGCCATGTCCCATACGCATACCGCCACGGGCTTTAGGAATAAAGTAAGGTGCATTGGTCATGCTTTCCATACCACCAGCGATTGCTGATTCAATAGAACCTGCTTTAATAAGGTCATTCGCTAACATCGCTGCTTTTAATCCAGAGCCACATACTTTATTAATAGTGGTAGCGCCGGTGCTTAGTGCAAGCCCCGCTTTAAGCATTGCTTGACGCGCAGGTGCTTGGCCTAAACCGGCTGGCAATACGCAGCCCATAATTACTTCATCAATTGCATCATTGCTTAAACCCGTTTGAGCAAGTGCACCTGCAATGGCCGTAGCACCTAATTCGGTAGACTGCGCATCACTTAGTGCGCCCATAAATCCACCCATTGGGGTGCGTTTTGCTGCTACAATTACAACGCTTTCGAAAGACATAAAAGGCTCCATTTTCAATTAACGCAAACATGTTTTATTATGTTTAGCTTAATGTTTAAACTAATCTGATAAATACGAGCATACATAAAATTTACGTTTACGCCAACGTAAATCTAAAATCAACTTTCTAATTAGTGTAAAAACTGTAAAGTTAGCTTGCTAAAAATTTATTACATACTGTCTAACTGGCTTATAACGTTTATAAACACTCAACTTCTGCTGCATTTCCGCTTTTATTTTATACGTCTAAAGTATAACAACCAGATCGCACTTTACCTTTACGTAAACTTCACTTATATTGGAGTTATTCGAATGAGGTAAACATTACAATGAAATCAGATAATCAAACAAACTTTGCAAATTCAGCCAACGAGCCGGCTAAAAACGAACAAACTTTTAGCATTAGTGAATTGGCTAAAGAATTTGATATTACCACCCGCTCTATCCGTTTTTACGAAGACCAAGGGTTAATATCACCAGAGCGCAATGGTCAAACACGTATTTACTCAAAGCGCGACAAGGTACGCCTTAAGCTAATACTGCGCGGTAAACGTTTAGGTTTCACCTTAGCGGAAACAGGTCGTTTGTTTGAACTGTATGATGCTGATAAATCAAGTGCAAAACAGTTAGTCACTATGCTTGACCTTATCAGTGAGAAAAAAGCCGATCTTTCACAACAGATGGATGACATTAAAGTGGTTCTTATGGAACTGGTCACCGCTGAACGTCGCTGTCGCGACACGCTTAGCAAAATAGATGAATAAAATATAACAACGTCATCAACACACAGGAATTAATCATGAGCACTATTTCACTATATAAAGAAATGAACTTTGGCCTTGGCGAAACTGCAGATATGATCCGCAGTCACGTAAACAGCTTTGCCAGTCAAGAAATTGCCCCACTAGCTGAAAAAACTGACCTTGATAATGCGTTCCCCAATGAACTTTGGCCGCAAATGGGTGAAATGGGCGTGCTTGGCATGACCGTGGATGAAGAATTTGGTGGTGCTGGCTTAGGTTATTTAGAGCACGTTATTGCCATGGAAGAAATTAGCCGTGCAAGTGCCTCTATTGGTTTAAGTTACGGTGCGCATTCAAACCTGTGTGTTAATCAAATAAACCGTAATGGTTCACAAGCACAAAAAGAAAAATACTTACCTAAACTTATTAGTGGTGAGCACATTGGTGCACTGGCTATGAGTGAGCCTAATGCGGGCTCTGATGTTGTTTCTATGAAACTCAAAGCAGAGAAAAAAGGCGATAAATACATTTTAAACGGTAATAAAATGTGGATCACTAATGGCCCAGACGCTGATACGTTGGTGATTTATGCAAAAACAGATTTAAACGCCGGCGCTAAAGGGATTACAGCCTTTATTGTAGAAAAAACATTTCCTGGTTTTTCAACCGCACAAAAGCTCGACAAACTCGGCATGCGTGGCTCAAATACCTGTGAATTGGTATTTGAAAACTGTGAAGTACCCGAAGAAAATATTTTAGGTAACTTAAACGAAGGCGTTAAGGTACTTATGAGTGGCCTTGATTATGAGCGTGTTGTTTTAGCGGCCGGCCCACTTGGCATAATGCAAGCGTGTATGGATATTGTGGTGCCTTACATCCATGAGCGTAAGCAATTTGACAGCCCTATTGGTCAATTTCAGTTAATACAAGGCAAAATTGCTGATATGTATACACAAATGAACGCAGCTCGCTCATATGTGTACACAGTAGCAAAAGCATGTGATCGCGGCGAAACCACCCGTAAAGACGCTGCTGGCGCAATTTTATATGCTGCTGAGCTTGCAACTAAAATGGCATTAGACGCAATTCAAATTTTAGGCGGTAATGGTTATATAAATGAATACGCAACAGGTCGCTTGCTGCGTGATGCAAAATTATATGAAATTGGTGCAGGCACCTCAGAAATACGCCGTATGTTAATTGGTCGCGAATTATTCACTGAAAGCCGCTAAGGATTAGTTATGACGATTTTAAAATCGAGCGTTAATCCGCATGATCCAAATTTTGTGCAAAATCACAACAACATGTCGGCGCTAGTGGATGATTTACGTAGTAAAGCAGCAACAATACGTTTAGGCGGTGGTGCTGCTTTAAAAGAGCGCCATGAAGGCCGCGGTAAATTGTTTGTCCGCGACCGTATTACCACTTTGCTAGATGAAGGCTCGCCATTTTTAGAAATATCGCAATTTGCTGCCTTTGGCGTTTATGAACAAGATATTCCTTGTGCCGGTGTGGTTGCAGGTATTGGTCGCGTTAAAGGCGTTGAATGTATGGTGATTGCTAATGATGCGACAGTAAAAGGCGGCACCTATTTCCCGCTGACTGTTAAAAAGCATTTACGCGCTCAAGACATCGCCGAACGTTGTCATTTACCGTGTATTTATTTAGTTGACTCAGGTGGCGCAAACTTACCTGAGCAAGACGACGTATTCCCTGACAAACTGCATTTTGGTCGTATTTTTTATAATCAAGCGCGTATGTCGGGTAAAGGCATTCCACAAATTGCTGTGGTTATGGGGTTATGTACTGCAGGTGGTGCGTATGTTCCTGCTATGGCCGATGAAAGTATTATTGTAAAAGAGCAAGGCACTATCTTTTTAGCTGGTCCGCCGCTGGTAAAAGCTGCCACCGGTGAAGTAGTTACTGCAGAAGAGCTTGGTGGCGCCGATGTACACTGTAAAACATCAGGTGTGGCCGATCATTACGCAGAAAATGATGCTCATGCCTTGTCGATTGCTCGCCAATGTATTGAACGAATTAACTATTCGCGCCCTACCTCACCATTACTAGAAGAAGTAAAAGCCCCTCGTTATGATATTAACGAACTTTACGGCATTGTCGGTACTGATCTCAAAAAGCCATTTGATGTCCGTGAGGTCATTGCACGTACTGTCGATGACTCATCGTTTGATGAATTTAAACGCTACTTTGGTGAAACACTGGTAACAGGTTTTGCCAGCATTTATGGTCATCCCGTAGGCATAGTGGCCAACAACGGTATTTTATTTAGTGAGTCAGCGCAAAAAGGCGCACACTTTATTCAATTATGCGCTCAGCGCAACATTCCACTGGTATTTTTACAAAACATCACTGGCTTTATGGTCGGTAAAAAATACGAGTCTGAGGGCATTGCTAAGCACGGGGCTAAAATGGTAATGGCGGTATCGTGTGCCGATGTACCCAAATTTACTATTTTAATCGGTGGCTCATACGGTGCAGGTAACTATGGTATGTGTGGCCGAGCGTTTGAACCGACCATGATGTGGATGTGGCCAAATGCCCGTATTTCGGTTATGGGTGGCGAACAAGCCGCTGGTGTAATGGCGCAAGTAAAACAAGATGGTTTAGCCCGCAAAGGCGAAAGCATGAGCGAGCAACAAATTAGCGATTTTAAAAAGCCAATCATCGATCAATACGAACAGCAAGGTCACCCTTATTATGCCAGTGCCCGTTTATGGGATGATGGCATTATTGACCCGGCCGATACACGCAATGTTCTTGGGCTTGCACTTAGCGCAGCTAAAAATGCCCCTGAGCGTGAATCGAAATTTGGCGTATTTAGAATGTAATGGGAGCTTAAAATGTCAGTAACACTACAAATAACAAAATCTAATGTGGCTGTACTTGTTTTAAGTCGCCCAGAAAAACGTAATGCCTTTAATAGCGACGTTATCCATGAGCTCATTCAATGTATTGAACATGCTAATACCCTCGATATTCGTGCCCTTGTATTAAAAACTGAGGGTAAACACTTTTCAGCCGGTGCCGATTTAGCCTGGATGAAATCGATGGCAGATAACAACTATAACGATAATTTGGCCGATTCAATGCAGCTGGCTAAGCTAATGCAAGTATTAGCACAAAGCCCACACCCTACTATTTGTGCGGTACAAGGCGCAGCATTTGGTGGCGCATTGGGATTAATTGCTTGCTGTGATATTGCGCTCAGCAAAGATGACGCCCAATTTTGTTTAAGTGAAGTTAAATTAGGCTTAATTCCTGCTGTTATTAGCCCTTATGTAATAAAAGCTATTGGTGAGCGCGCTGCTCGTCGTTACTTTTTAACGGCTGAAGTATTTGATGCGCATACGGCCAAACAGCTGGGGCTAGTTCACCAAATTACAGGGAATTTAGACTGTGCACTGGATAACCTATTACAAACGCTGATAGATAATGGCCCGGTAGCGGTTAAAGCAGCTAAAGCGCTTATTAATGATGTGGCAAACAAAGAAATCGATAACGAAATAATTTCGCTCACTGCAGAACGTATAGCCAAAATTCGTGTATCAGACGAAGGTCAAGAAGGTCTAACTGCCTTTTTTGAAAAACGCCCTCCCCAATGGCAACTCTAGGACGCATTATGAACACAGTACACTTACAAAAAATTCTGATTGCTAATCGCGGAGAGATTGCTTGTCGTATTATGCGAACAGCAAAGCAAATGGGCTTGACCACGGTTGCGGTTTATTCAGATGCAGATAAAAACGCTCAACATGTAAAAATGGCTGATGAAGCCTACCATATTGGTGCAGCGCCGAGTAAAGACTCATACCTAGTTGCAGATAAAATACTAAACGTTGCCAAAATGAGTGGCGCCGATTGTATTCACCCTGGTTATGGATTTTTATCTGAAAACAGCGAATTTGCTAATGTTTGTGAAGCCAATAACATTGCCTTTATTGGGCCACCAGCAAGCAGCATAGAAGCTATGGGTTCTAAAACCCGTGCAAAAGAAATTATGGCAGCCGCTAATGTTCCTTTGGTGCCAGGTTATTATGGCGATAAACAAGACCCTAGCTTTTTACAAGCTGAGGCTGAAAAAATTGGCTACCCTGTGCTTATCAAAGCGGCCTTTGGTGGCGGTGGTAAAGGCATGCGTATTGTTTCAAAAGCCAGTGAGTTTATAAGCGCATTAGAAGGCGCTAAACGTGAAGCTATTGCCGGTTTTGGTAATGATCTGGTTTTGCTTGAGCGTTATGTTGACCAACCACGCCATGTTGAAGTACAAGTATTTGCTGATAACTATGGCAACTGTGTGTATTTAGGTGATCGTGATTGTTCATTGCAGCGTCGGCATCAAAAAGTGATTGAAGAAGCGCCTGCCCCCGGTTTATCAGACTCATTGCGAAAAGAAATGGGCGAAGCCGCGGTACGATGTGCCCTAGCAATTGACTACCGAGGCGCTGGCACTGTGGAATTTTTACTCTGTGGTGATGAGTTCTTTTTCATGGAAATGAATACTCGCTTGCAAGTAGAGCACCCAGTGAGTGAAATGGTCACCGGCGTTGATTTAGTTAATTGGCAAATTAATGTAGCCAGTGGTTTAGCGTTACCTTTAGCGCAAGCAGATATTCAGCTACAAGGCCACAGCTTTGAAGCACGTATTTATGCTGAAGATCCAAGTAATGACTTTATTCCGTGCTCTGGCACTATTGAGGCACTATATACGCCCGCTAACAGTGAATATGTACGTATTGATACTGGTATTGCCCAAGGTGATGAAATAAGCCCGTATTACGATCCAATGATTGCCAAACTTATTGTTCATGATGATAACCGAGACCAAGCACTTTCGCGTTTACAACAAGCATTAACACAATTTCATTTAGCCGGATTTAGCACTAATATCAGCTTTTTGTATAATTTAGCGATTCATCCACGCTTTAAACAAGGTGCCCCAAGCACCCACTTTATTGCAGAGCAAGGTGAAGCGTTAGTTACTATTGACCCGTCTTTATTACAAACTAGCCGCTTAATTGCAGGTTTTGCGTATTTAGCATCACTTGGTAGTAATACAAGTAGTGCAAATCCATGGCAACAATTACATGGGTTTAGTTTAAATGCGCCGCAGCAAGTTAACATTCCATTTAGCGATACCCCCTTAAGCGCAATAAAAACCGCGCAGGGCTATAGCATGACCATTAATGACAACACCTTTGAAGTGCAAGGTGAGTTAACTAATGGCTACTGCAACGTATCGATTAATGGCGCTAAACACACTGCGCATGTTAACCACGTTGATAATGCCATTACTGTAATGAACCAAGCACTGCAAACTAAGTTTGAATGTGTTGATAAACATTTCATCAGCTCACATGAAAATGAGGCATTACCCCTTGCTGCGCCACTTAATGGTACTGTAGTTAAACACTTGTTAGAGGTGGGAAGCACCATTAATAAAGGCGATGCAGTGGTTATAATTGAAGCAATGAAAATGGAATACACGCTTAATGCCCCACATGATGGCGTATTAAAAAGTTACTGTTTTGCTGAGGGTGAACTGGTAAGCCATGGCGCTTTACTGGCCATAGTTGAAGACACAACAGCAGAGGAACCCGCTTAATATGAGTTCATTATTACCTAAAACAGTGCGCATTGTTGAAGTGGGCGCCAGAGATGGACTTCAAAATGAAGCCGCTGTAGAAACTGCTGATAAAATAACGCTTATTAACGCACTCGCCGCTGCAGGCATAAAAGACATAGAAGCTGGTGCGTTTGTCTCACCTAAATGGGTGCCACAAATGGCAGACTCTAGTGAAGTAATAAGCGCACTTAATTTACCTGAGGTTAATCTCAGTGCCCTTACCCCTAATTTAAAAGGGGCAGAGGCAGCTCATGCTGTAGGTATTAAAGAATTTGCAATATTTACCGCAGCGAGCGAAGCATTTTGCCAAAAAAATATTAACTGCTCTATTGAGCAAAGTTTGGCGCGTTTTAGTGAAGTTATGGCTTTTGCAAAGGCGCATAACATTCGCGTGCGCGGTTATGTAAGTTGTGTGTTAGGTTGCCCGTATGAGGGAGATGTTGACCCTCATACTGTACTGGCTGTTGCTGCTAAACTCTTAAAAATGGGCTGTTATGAAATTAGCCTAGGTGACACCATAGGTGTTGGCACACCCGCTAAAGTAATAGAGCTACTTACATTGCTACTTAAACATATTGATAAATCTAAACTTGCTGTACATTTTCATGACACATACGGGCAAGCGCTCACAAATATTTACGCTGCTCTAAACCTTGGTATAGCAACGGTTGACAGTGCTGTTGCCGGCCTTGGTGGCTGCCCATATGCCAAAGGCGCGTCAGGAAATGTTGCCACCGAAGATGTTGTATACTTACTGCAAGGGCTTGGCATTGAGCATGGAATTGATTTACAAAGGCTTGCTGAGGCAGGTTGGCAAATTACGAGTGCACTGAACAAACAACCTGCTAGCAAGGTTTCTGCAGCATTACACGCACAATAATTATATAGCACAGAATGAGGAGTCACTCATGGCCGGTTTTGATAAAGTAGTTTCTAGTTATGAAGCTGCAATGGAAGGTTTAAAAGACGGCGATACAATAATAGCCGGTGGTTTTGGCTTATGTGGTATCCCTGAGGGTCTAATTGCCCAAATTAAAAAAATGCAAACTAAAGAATTAACCGTTGTTTCCAATAACTGTGGTGTTGATGACTTTGGTTTAGGGCTGTTACTGCACGACAAGCAAATTAAAAAGGTAGTCGCCTCATACGTTGGCGAAAATGCCTTGTTTGAACAGCAACTACTAAGTGGCGAGATTGATGTAGAACTTACGCCACAAGGTACTCTTGCTGAAAAAATGCGTGCTGGTGGTGCAGGAATACCTGCTTTTTACACAGCCACAGGTTACGGCACACCGGTTGCTGAGGGTAAAGAAGTAAAAGAGTTTAATGGTCGCCCTTATATTTTAGAAGAGTCAATTACCGGTGAATTCGCTATTGTAAAAGCATGGAAAGCGGATCGCTACGGCAACTTAGTATTTCGTCATACAGCCATGAACTTCAATCCAATGGCGGCTACTGCGGGTAAAATTACCGTTGCAGAAGTAGAGGAAATTGTTGAGCCAGGCGAACTTGAGCCAAGCCAAATACATACGCCAGGAATTTTTGTTAACCGCGTTATAAAAGGTAACTTTGAAAAACGCATTGAACGTGTTACCACACGAGATTAAGCAGGAGCACTAACAATGGCATTATCACGTGAACAAGTCGCAATGCGCGTAGCTCAAGAGTTACAAGATGGGTTTTATGTTAATTTGGGCATTGGTATTCCGACACTCGTCGCAAACTATGTACCCGATGGCATAGAAGTTATGCTACAGTCCGAAAATGGTCTTTTAGGCATGGGCGAATACCCTACTAAAGCCACTGTTGATGCGGATATGATCAACGCGGGTAAAGAAACCGTGACGGCAGCTACCGGTGCAGCTATATTTAATAGTGCAGATAGTTTTGCCATGATACGTGGTGGTCATGTAGACTTAACCGTTCTGGGTGCGTTTGAGGTAGACCAAAACGGTTCTATAGCCTCATGGATGATCCCTAAAAAATTAATTAAAGGCATGGGCGGAGCGATGGATTTAGTCGCAGGTGCAAAAAACATTATTGTTACCATGACCCATGCCAGCAAACACGGCGACTCTAAGTTACTAGAAAGCTGTACGTTACCGCTAACGGGCGTTAACTGTGTTAAAAAAATAGTTACTGATTTAGCCGTTCTAGAAGTAAAAGACGGCGCATTTCATTTACTAGAGCGCGCACCAGGCGTATCAGTTGATGAAATTATTAGCAAAACGGCAGGTAAATTGCTAGTTAATGGTGATATTCCTGAGATGGTGTTTTAAACCACTCATAATTTCACCCTGTACCGACCTCATTCCCAGTGCCAATGGCGCTGAGTTACCCAAAATCCCTCGTAAGAGGGATTTTTTTTGCCTATATTTTAGTTTTTGCACTATAGTGACAATTTAACGCACCACTTAGGTGAATTCGACCTAATAAAATAAATAAATTGCTGATATAGTTAGCTTTTATTTTTGGTTTAATTATTGCCTATTACTAGGCGATTGAAATAACTTTATACTGGATACCATGCAAACACCTATTCGCGGCCTTCGCTCTTTTTGTTTTGCCGCAAAAAGCTTAAGTTTTAAACATGCTGCTAAAGAGCTTTACTTAACGCCCTCGGCTGTAAGCCACCAAATTAAACAGCTAGAAGAGCAGCTAGGCATTGATTTATTTCAAAGACAAACTCGCTCTATTAGTTTAACGCCTGCAGGTAAAAACTTTTTTGAAGCAATTTATCCAATTATAAATATGCTAGAGAGCACCATTAATGAATTTAGTCAGTTACAACAAAATGTAAACTTAACCATTACCCTGCCCGAATTTTTTGCCAGTGAATTGTTAATGCCTAAGCTCAGTGAATGGACCAGCGAGCACCCTAATATTAATTTACACATGGATACCCTCAAAACACGCAAAGAGCTGACTCGCCAAAGTGATTTATCTATAATTTTATCTTCAAGTAAACCGCTTGATGGACTGGCTACTGAGTTATTTAATTTAGAATATATTCCAGCGTGTAATAAAAAACTGCTTGAACAATGGCAAAACGATCATTGCCAAGCGCTTAATCAAGTGCCGCTTATTGTGCATAAAGCACGCCCTTGGGCTTGGCATCAGTGGGCAGAAAAAGTTGGGATTGATGACTTTTCACCAACACAAATTATTCAAATAGATAGTATGTTTGGTGTAGCAAGAGCGGCGCAACAAGGAATGGGGATTGCACTTATTCCTCTACCAATTAGCCAAAGCTGGCTGGATGAGCAATGGCTTTATAAACTGTTTGAACAACCCCTTACCACCAAAGATAAATACTACTTGGTACAACACGGCTCTAGTACGGCAAACCACCCGCTCGACTTGTTTGCCAAGTGGGTAATTAACACCTTTAGACAAACAAAGTGACTATTAATAAAACGCCCTTTTATGGGCGTTTTATTATTTACGACCTTTTTAAAATATTTTTTTCGTGTCTCACACAAACCACTAAAAATAAAATATAACCAGCATTATCAACTACTTGAGCAACTCCTTATTGACTGGATTTATAGATTAGTTTTTTTCACTTATTAGTTTTGTTTTTATCGCTTGTCGAAATTGAGTAAAAGCTCTAAAGTTAACTCAACAAATCAGCAACGACCAAAAATAATAAAACGCGTTACTGAAACCAAATTTAATTAGTTTGTAACAACGAGCTAGTAAAAAAGAATCTTTATTGTGTGTGAAGATGTTGTCAGTGTAAAAAACAGCTCAAGTTCGGTGGTGACTTAGCTTGGGTTGTTTTTATTTTGCGCTTACACCCGCCAATAAATATAAGAATCTTTATTGTGTGTGAAGATGTTGTCAGTGTAAAAAGCAACTCAAGTTCGGTGGTGACTGAGCTTGAGTTGTTTTTATTTACATTCACATCAGCAACAATAATTCAGCATTAGTTATTACTAATAAAACCCCCCGAATCTTTATTGTGTGTGAAGATGTTGTCAATTGAAATGCAGCGACCTTTTTTAAGTATCGCTGCTTTTTTTTGCTTAAAAATTGCCTATTTGCTAATTAGCTTAAACATCATCTGATCTGTTTATTTCATCGCGAGCAACAAATTCTAATACAGTGGCATTAATACAATATCTATCTTGACCATTTGGCCCTTCACCCGGGAATAAATGCCCTAAATGAATCCCGGTACTTTTAGATTTAAGCTCAATACGTTGCATTCCCCAACTGTTATCTTCATGCTGCGTTACGCTGTCTTTTACAGGGTGTGTAAACGACAACCAGCCAGTACCCGAATTAAATCTGTCGCGGGTATCAAACAAGGGTTCACCACTGAGTTTATCGATAAAAATGCCATCGGGGGTGTTTTTAAAAATAGCGTATTCTTTGCAATATGGGCTGTCGGTTTTAGCGTTAAACGCTACTTTATAAGCTTCACTGTCACCGAGTTTAAATGCACCTAGCGCTTTATAAAACAGCTCGGCATCCATATAACCTTGGCGAGAATACACTTCTACTCCATCTTCTAAAAATAGTATGGTGGGTGTAGCCCAGGTAGCCGATTTGATGGTTAAGCCATTTAGCTGATCAGCATGGCGAAATGTCATTGGTATTGTGCCTTTGTAGTCATTGGCTACCGCCGCTTTAAACTTTTCACAGTAAGGGCAGTAATCACGAGAGTCTAAAATAACAATTTGTTTGCCAGTCAACAATGCAGTGTTATCAACCTGCTGCTTTTCGTCTTGACTAAAAACAACACCGGTTGAATGATCTGGGCAATAGCCGTTTGGATTTTTTTCAAGATAATTTTGATGATACTCTTCTGCAGAGTAAAAGCGCTCAAGTGGCTTAATTTGTGTAGCAATTGTTCCATAACCTGCTTTGGTGAGTAACTGCTGATACTGCTGTGTTACCGCAAGCGCGGTGTTTGCTTGCTCGTCACTTGTAGTTAAAATAATAGAGCGATATTGAGTGCCTACATCATTACCTTGGCGGTTCTTTTGAGTCGGATCGTGGCTTTCGTAATAATTTTGCAGCAGCTCTTTTGCCGAAATAATATTGCTATTAAATGTAACCTGCACCACTTCAGCGTAGTTATCTTCATCAAAGCGACGCGATAGCTTAGTTATATTTCTGTAGGTTGGTTTGAACCCATGCCCATCGGCATAACCCGACTCTGCATCTAGTACCCCATTAAGTGCTTCATAGCGTTTTTCTGCCCCCCAAAAACAACCCGAGCCAAGCACTAGCTTTTCTACATGCATGGTGGCATTTAAATCACTGGGTTTAGTTACTTCGTCTGAAGAAATTGCGCTCATCGTACTTAGTAATCCCGACATAGCAAATGTAGCTAATATTAACCCCTTAAACATACGATTACCTCTTAGTTTTAGTTACTCTAGGGTCTGTTGACCTTCCAAGGTTAAATTTGCAGCAGTCTGTTTGGTGTTTAGGCAAGGCAGAGCCTATGTGGTGTGGTTATTCCCCATAAATAGGCGATAACGCAGCATCAATGCCAAACAGGCGCTGCCCGAAGG